>CAJGEB010000080.1 GCA_904502045.1 uncultured Oscillospiraceae bacterium | reverse complement strand
TTGTTTTGAAAACTCAATTTTGCGTGGATTTTGAGTTTGACCACAGTTTGTCCCACTTCTACGCAGAAAACTAAAAATTGAATATATATCCGGGTGTGGCGCAGCTGGGAGCGCGGGTGGTTTGGGACCATCAGGCCGCAGGTTCGATCCCTGTCACTCGGACCAAAAAGGCTCAGGAAACGGTTATTTCCTGAGCCTTTTCTTTGTCTACTGCGGTACAAAAAACAATCCGCGAAAGGCCTTGACTTTTGCCACAGTTAAAGTTATCATACAGACGACAAAAAAACACCTCGGATGCGTGTGAGCTGCATTCGAGGTGTTTTGCTTGAGCGTAGTTATTTCACTTTATTTCCCATTGTGAATAACTCCAAAATTTGTTCAATACCACCGGCCGTGTTACTTTTAATCTGAATTACATTTTCTTATCATCTGTTGCAGGATTATCTATCAGTTTACCGTTTTCAGTAAAGCGTGAACCATGGCATGGGCAATCCCAAGAGTGCTCGGCAGAGTTGTACCTGAGAGCACAACCCAAATGCGGACAGCGAGGTACGGTCGGTGTCAGGATTCCTACAAGAGATTCAAACATATTAATTGCGAGTTGCGGATGCAGAATACTTCGCGACGGCGAAAACACTGAAGCGTATTCGTTGCTTTTTCCCCTAACCAAATCAGAAAGAATCATAGCAGATACCATTGCCGAGGTCATTCCCCACTTGTTGAACCCCGTTGCCACGTACAAGTTGGGGGTACTTTTTGAATATCTCCCTATATACGGAACTCTGTCCAGCGTCATACAATCCTGCGTTGCCCATTTGCCTACTACCTTTGCGCCGTCGTAGTATCTTCCAGCAAACGCTTCAAGCTCACGCCAGTTTCCGCCCTTTTTGCCCGTACGGTGCGCACCTCCGCCAAGCAACAACAGATTTTGATAGCTCCGAAACGACAGTCCCTTGTCCGCCTCGTCAACATACATTCCGTCCATAGCCGGCGCTCCGTCAAGCGCAAGGACGTAGGAACGGTGCTGGTACATTTTCAAAAAATATCCGCCGTGCTTATTTAATATCGGAAAATGTGTTGCTACTATCATCCTTTTGCACCGAATCTCGCCGTGTTGAGTTACCGCCTTTCCGGGCATAAGCTCCAAGACTTTTGTATTTTCATATATCGGGAGCTCCTTTGCTAGAGCAAAAGCAAATTTCAACGGATGAAATTGCGCTTGATTTCTCACGCATACCGCTCCCGCCACTTTGAATGGCAGTGAAGGAGCCTCTGAAAACTCCGCCTTTACTCCCAGCCTATTCAATGCCCGAACTTCCCGTTCAATCTTTTTGGCATCGCCCGTCGAATACACATAAGAGCTTTTTATTTCATAATCACATGGGATTTCCTTGCACAAATCTGCATATTTATCACACGCCCGCAGCTGCGCCTCCAAATAAAGCCGCGCCTGATCTTCTCCGAAGCGTTTGATCAGCTTGTCATACAGAAGTCCGTGTCCGAGCGTGATCTTTGCGGTTGTATTTTTGGTAATTCCGTTGCAAATTTTGTCTGCCTCTACAAGAATACAATCAACACCCGCGTTCTTCAGCATATATGCGCATAAAACTCCCGTAATACCCCCGCCAATAATCAGCACGTCAGTACGTTTACTCTCTTTCAGCGGAGCAAAACTCATCCGCTCTGCTTCCTCAAGCCAAATAGATCTCACGCTGCCACCTCCTCAAAATAACTGATTACCGTTTATTCCGCACAATATCATTTACATATCGGTGCATTTCATCCTTAGATCCGACCAAGTGTGTCCCCTTTATGATCTCCTTTTGCTGTTCTTCATTGAGCGTTGCAAACTTCTGCATTGCTTCGGGATTCATCGCAAGTGCCATAGCAAATCCTACCGGCATTTCGTTTCTTTCCATCTTCTCACCTCACATATAATATGAATAGTATTTGCCGTTGCCGCAAAATACATTCCTGCCAATTTTTTTGCATAATACATCTTGATAATGCAAAAAATAAAGGCAGATGAAGGAGGTGCTCGATTTGAGCAATAGATTAGCGAAGGAAACAAGTCCGTATTTGCTTCAGCACAAGGAGAATCCTGTTGATTGGTACCCTTGGTGCAGAGAAGCATTTGGGCGTGCGGCAGCTGAGGACAAACCCATTTTTTTAAGCATTGGATACAGCGCTTGTCACTGGTGTCACGTACTCGCCCATGAGAGCTTTGAAGATGAAGAAATAGCCGAAATATTAAACAAACATTTTATATCAATTAAGGTGGATAAGGAAGAACGACCCGATATTGATAGCGTTTATATGGCCGTCTGTCAAGCTTTTACGGGTAGCGGCGGCTGGCCGACCAGTATCTTTATGACGGCGGACGGTAAGCCTTTCTTTGCAGGAACCTATTTCCCGCGAACTTCACGCGGCGGTATGATCGGTATGCGGGAGCTTCTTCTTGCTATACACGAAAAATGGAGCTCCGACCGTGACGTGCTGTTGCAACGTTCCGACGAGATAATCAAATATTTGAATCAATCGCAGGACTCGGCAGACACATCCGACGTCGATTTAACTCACTTGGCGCTCCGACAATACGAGCATATCTATGATGAAAAATACGGCGGTTTCGGATCCGCTCCGAAATTCCCGACTCCGCATAACCTGCTATTTTTGCTCGATTACTACGAGCGTTACAAAACTCCCTCCTGCCTGAAAATGACGGAACATACCCTCCTGCAGATGTACCGCGGCGGACTCTTCGACCACATCGGCTTCGGTTTCTGCCGCTATTCCACCGACAAAAAGTTTTTGGTTCCTCATTTTGAAAAAATGCTGTATGATAACGCGCTTTTGATCCTTGCCTACTGCAAAGCCTATGCAATAACCAAAAATGAGCTGTATCTTGAGGTCGCAGAAAAAACAGCAAGCTATATTCTTCGGGAGATGACCTCATCAGAAGGCGGATTTTACAGCTCGCAGGACGCCGACAGCGAAGGCGAAGAGGGTAAATACTATCTCTTTGCGCCGAGCGAGATCACAGGACTCCTTGGCCAAGAGGACGGAGCGCGCTTTAACCGCCATTTTGACATTACCGATGCGGGTAATTTTGAAGGAATGAATATCCCGAATCTTTTGAAAAGCGATCCTGCAGATAAAACGTTTGAACACTTTCTGCCGCTGCTTGATGATTACCGAAAAAAGCGGTACTCCCTCCACCGTGACGAGAAAATTTTAACCGCTTGGAACAGTCTGATGATCGCCGCTATGTGTGAGCTGTACCTTGTCAGTAAGAAAGCAATATATCTTTCCGCCGCAGAAAACGCTAACCGCTTTATACAAAAATATCTATCTGACGGCGATACTCTTTACGTCAGCTTTCATTCGGAAAAACGGGGAGTTAAAGCCTTTCTGGACGATTATGCAGCATACATCTTTGCACAGCTCGCGTTATATAAAGTAACGTTGGAGCGGCACTATTTGGAGCGGGCAACCCGTTTATGCGATAAGGTTATATCTGATTTCGGCGACAATTTCGGCGGATTTTATTTGTACGGTAATGACCACGAAGAGCTGATATTGCGTCCGAAAGAAATTTACGACGGTGCAATTCCAAGCGGAAACTCCCTCATGGCATATAACCTCGTCCGATTATCCCTTCTCACCGATGAGGAAAAATACACAGCCGAAGCAAAGCGTCAACTCGATTTCCTCTCAAAAGGCTCCTCAGAATATCCTGCAAATCACGCTATGTTTTTGAAAGCTTTTTTGGATCATACAAAACCTCCCGCAAAAATAACAATTGCAGTCGATAACCAAACGGATATAAAAAATTTACCTCTTACCCTGCCGACAGAGGCGATAGCCGTTCTTTTACCGCAACCAACAAAAGAATACCCGCTGCAAAACGGCAAAACCACCTATTATGTATGCCGCGCTAACAGCTGTCTGCCTCCGACTAATGACTTGAATAAATTACTTTAGAAAGGAAAAAATAAATAAAAACTCACGGAGGTAACGTTATGTTTAAACACGAAAAAATGCTTTTTCATCCTGTTGCGGTAGAAAAACCGAATCCTCAATATGCTGCGCTTTTGCAGGAACAGCTCGGCGGCGGTAACGGCGAACTGAAGGCAGCAATGCAGTATATGTCCCAAAGCTTCAGGATTAAAGATGCTGAAATTAAAGACCTGTTTCTTGATATTGCCGCTGAGGAGCTCGGTCACATGGAAATGGTAGCGCAGACTATCAATTTGCTCAACGGTCACGATGTAGATGCCGAAAAGGTACCCTGCGGCGAAATCGAGTCTCACGTACTCCTCGGCTTAAATCCCGGCCTTATCAACGCCTCGGGATATTCCTGGACCGCCGACTATGTAACCGTTACCGGCGATTTATGCGCCGACTTGCTCAGTAATATTGCTTCCGAGCAGCGCGCAAAGGTGGTTTATGAATATCTCTACAGACAAATTAATGACAAAAAGGTACGCGAGACCATCGACTTTCTCTTGAACCGCGAGGAAGCACACAATCAGATGTTCCGCGATGCATTCAATAAGGTGCAGAATTCCGGTTCCAACAAAGATTTTGGTACTACAAAAGCCGCAAAAATGTATTTTTCTTTGTCGGACCCCGGTCCCAATGCATTTGCTACCGGCGAAACTAATCCCCCTTCCTTTAGTTAATGAAAAAATACCCGCCGTTACAGCCGATACTCCTGCGAGGAGTCA
>CAJGEB010000079.1 GCA_904502045.1 uncultured Oscillospiraceae bacterium | reverse complement strand
TTGTGACCTCAAACGCGTGCCGCGATATTTTTATAAAAAAGCACCTGAAGGCGCGAAATGCCTCCAGGCGCTGCCTGGTGGAGACAGTAGGACTCGAACCTATGACCTCCTGCGTGTGAAGCAGGCGCTCTAACCAGCTGAGCTATGCCTCCGAATTAACGGTAATATTGATTATAACAGAAGCTTCCTTGATTATCAAGTACAAAAACAAGTTTTGTTCCTTTTAACCGAAAATACACATCTTATTTTAGCAGTATATTGCAACACTTTTTTCTTGATTTTTTACGTATTTAAGTATAAAATATAAATATATTGTTAACAATGTCGCATTTTGTCGGAATAATACGGCATTTTTTAATTTGTGCATTCAGAAGTAGCTTTACTTCTTGCAAATATTTTTTTAGAGAGGTGTTTCTTGATGGAAAAATTATTTAAGATCAAGCAAAACGGTAGTACCATCAGAAAAGAAATTATCGGCGGTATTACCACCTTCTTTGCCATGGCGTACATTATGTTCGTTAACCCGAATATTTTGAGCACCGCTATCGGCGCGGAAAATTGGACTGCGATCATGGTTGCTACCTGTATTTCAGGTGCTCTCGGAACCTTACTGACCGCTTTCCTTGCAAATGCTCCTTTTGCACAGGCTCCCGGTATGGGTCTTAACGCATTCTTCACCTTTACCGTCTGCTTTGGAATGGGATTCACCTGGCAGCAGGCTCTCGCCATCGTTCTTATCTCCGGTGCGCTCTTCCTTATTATTGCGGTATCTCCGCTGCGCCAGAAGATAATCAACTCCATTCCTGCATCTCTTAAATCCGCTATCGGCGGCGGTATCGGTCTGTTTATAGCTATCGTCGGTCTCCTCAACTCCGGAGCCGGTATAATCAAGCTCGATCAGGCTAACAACATTACTGCTCTTAACTTTACAATCAACGGTGCTGTTAACAGCGCTGCGGTCCTTACCGTTATCGGTCTTATCATTACCGCTTGCCTCATGGCTTGGAAAGTTAAAGGCGCCATCTTCATCGGTATTATTGCTACCACTTTAATAGGTATCCCGATGGGAGTTACTCAGATTCCCGAATCCTTCACGATGAGCGGAATCACCTTGGCTCCCACCTTCTTCAAGTTTGACTTCTCCGGGCTCTTCAGCCACGGCATACTCCCGCTTATCACCGCAATCGTAAGCTTTACGATGGTTGATATGTTTGACACTGTGGGAACCCTTATCGGTACTGCAAGCGGCGCCGGACTCGTTGACGAGAAGGGCGAAATGAAGGGTCAGGATAAGGCTCTTATCGCTGATGCTATCGCTACCTGCGCAGGAGCTTGCTTAGGCACCTCCACCGTTACCACTTTCGTTGAGTCCTCTGCGGGTATCTCCGAAGGCGCTCGTACCGGACTTTCTTCTTTGGTTACTTCCGTTCTCTTCCTGCTTTCGATACTCCTTGCTCCTATCGCAGGAATCGTTCCCGGAGCAGCTACCGCACCTGCCCTCATCATCGTAGGTGTTTTGATGGTTAAAGGTTCCGTTTCCAAGATAGATTGGGATAACATCGAAATCGCTATCCCCGCATTCCTTACCATCGCTATGATGCCCTTCGCTTACAGCATCTCCGACGGTATCGGATTCGGTATTATCTTCTACACCATCATTAAGATGGTACGCGGAAAGTTCAAGGATGTTTCCGTTCTCATGTACATCCTCACCCTTCTCTTCCTCGTTATGTACGCCCTGAAGATAAGCCAGGGACTTATCTAAAATAAGAAATATTCCGGAATCCCCCTTATAAAAATAAGCTCAGCAATTTACTGCTGAGCTTATTTTATTTAGAAGAACAATCTTCTAGAAGAATAATCTTCTTTTTATCTCATCTTTAAGCTTCTTGCGCCTTTCGAGTACAAGAGCCGATATTCCGAGAGCTACACACGGTACGAGTACAAAAAACGACCATCTCGGAATAATATCCTCACTTGCGGCTGTGCGAATTATTATCTCAAGGCAGATGCATAAAAATCCCACCGAAAAGAGTACTATCGCCGCTGACACAAAAACCGGAAAAAGTTTTTTCTCCAAAATCAGCGCGTCTGCCGTAATTATCGCCGTAACCATAACCATTATCGGAAGTCCGAGTGACAAAAACCAATTCCCGCCGCTTGCCATTTCTATAAACAGCAGATACAGCATTATCGCAAGTCCGTCTGCTGCCAAAAACGGCGCAGTATAATACTTTTTAAAATAAAACGGCATTATAAACGTCACGAATAAGACCGCTGCGGCTCCCGCAACGTACGCCGACCACGTTATCGCCCTCGCCGCCACAAGATCGCAAAGTATCGTAATAATCACCGGTATCGTCAGTATTATTCCCGCAAGAGCCGCAAAAAATTTGCGGTCTATTTTTTTGGATATCTTCTCAAGTCTTACGGGATACGGTCTTGATGCCGACTCCCGCCACGGTGACGACGGATTTATTACCTCGGTATCACAAAGCGGACAGCACTTCTCCCCTTGTGCAAGCTCTACCCCACAATTCACACAGTATGACATAATTTTTCTCCTTCTAATATTGTCTGTTGCTCTCTATTTTGACCGGTACTCCCTCTTTTATCAGGTACCTGAAAAATTCCCTTTCAAGAGTCGCTTCACGTATAGTACGGGTAAAATTCGCGTACAGATACTCTCCGTAAGATGCAGCAGCTAATACGACCTTGTTTCGCGAGTAAGGACCCAGTATAAAATCCATCCTCGTAACGTACTTCGCCATCTCCTCAGGCAACGTTATCCTTCCTAAATTAGATATTGAAGTAGAGGTCTGGCGGTCCCCGACCATATTAAAGGTAATCTTCATTGCAATATTCTTCACAAAGAGCGGAACTACCCTCAATACCTTATTCTTTTCGGTCTTCACGTTAGCCGCAATCTTTGCGTTAAGCATCTTCTCGGTTACTTCCATACCCATATAACAATGAACGTGCTTTAGCACCTCGTCAAAGGTGTAATCTCCATACCTTGTGTCTATTCCCGGATTTACGTATATCGCAAAATTACGCAACGTTTCGCAAGGGTAAAATTGCCTCAGATTTATCGGTACACACACCTTCAGCGGTTTAGTATCCTGCCTGTGCGACACTGCGTTAGCTTCCTTTTGCATCTTCGCAAGGCTCATCAGCATTACTGCCGTCAAATATTCCGTCAGCGTTACTCCCTTTTCCTTCGCCTTTTGCAGTATCACCTTTACCGGTATTATTCCCGTGGTAATATGCACTACGTCAAACGCCTCGTCGGTTCCTTTTATATAAAACGCGCTGTCCTCGCTTCTTGAGCGGCTCACGTTTTTCGCATATTTTAAATACGCATCCTCAAGCTCCTCTTTTTTGGGAGCCTGTGAACAGTCAAGTATTCCCTTTCCGCGAGGAATCTCAGCTCCGTACTTTATCCTTAAATATTCCGCTACAAGCGTTTTCAGAAAGCAAAGTCCGCCCGTACCGTCAGACAGCACGTGGAATATCTCCACCGCTATCCTCTTTTCATAGTACCTCACCCTGAACATAAACCGCCTGTTTTCACGAAGATTCATCCTCACGCAAGGATTCCCCACATCCTTTTGTATATCAGGGGCTCCGTCGTTTTGTTCAAGATAATACCAAAACATTCCTCTTCTGAGCTTCTGCGCAAATCCCGGAAAGCGCGCAATAACGCTCCTCTGAGCCTCCTCAAGTACAGCGGGATCTATCTCCTCTGTGAGCTCCGCGGATATTCGGAAAAGCGCAGTCCAATTTCTCTTTTTCGCAGCAGGATATATCTTCGCCGCATTATCCAGCTTCATCCATTTTTTACTTTCTCTTCTGTTTTTCATCTTCAAGCTCCAAAAACGCTTTTATTTTATCAATTGCCTCCGCAGCCTCAGGTATCGCAAACAACGGATAAACGTGCCAAAGTCCCTCTTCGACCACCAAGCTGCACTTACTTCCGCTCGCCGTAAGTTTTTCGGCAAGCACCTTTGAATCGTCAAGCAATATCTCCCGCGAGCCTACAAATATAAGCGACGGAGGCATATTGCTGAGATCCCCGAAAATCGGAGAAGCCAAGACGTTTTCCGCTTCATCGGGCGCGTAGGCTGCCGCATAGTACCTCAGCAGCTCCCCTGAGAGCGTCGGGTCCTTCTTCTCATTATATTTGTGGGATCCGCCCGAAAATGTGAGGTCGCTCCAAGGCGAAATCGCTACTATCTTCGCAGGAAGCTCCATCTCTTTTTCCTTTAACATAAGACACAGCGAAAAACAAAGTCCGCCGCCCGCAGATTCCCCCACAACGTATATATTTTTGCTCTCGTACCCATTTTCCAAAAGGTACTTATACGCCTCAAACGCATCCTCCACCGCCGCGGGAAAGGGATTTTCCGGTGCTAACCTGTACGCCGCGCACAACGTCTTTATCCCGACCTTAGCCGCAAGTACACTTCCAAACCCTTCTGCATAGCTTATCGAGCCGCAGGTGTAGCCGCCCCCGTGAAGATAGAGTATAATTCTCTTATCGCTTTCATCAAAATCCTTCACCGGAGCAATAAATTCGGCGTCAAAACCGAGTCCTTCAATCTTCTCTGCAGATACCTTCCCCGAAAGCACCTTCGCTCCGAGATGCCCCACTTTATCCTGCGCCGTACGCACATTCTGCAGACTTATCTTCGTCGTCAACCGTTTGAACAGCCGTATCTGCGCCCTTAAACACACACTTATAAAGCTCGGCATCGAAAAGGTTCCTTTCAT
>CAJGEB010000078.1 GCA_904502045.1 uncultured Oscillospiraceae bacterium | reverse complement strand
TCTGATATACGTCAGAATAGGGATTCTTGGAGTGTAAGAACAGCTTCTTCGCCTGAGTGTAGTCACCGGTTGCAGAGTTTCCGGAGGTTACTACTAAATCAGCATCGCCTTCGTACTTATCCCCGATAAAGTTATATCTGAGCTTTGTTACATAGGCAAACGGGTAGTTGTATGCCAAATAGTTAGAATCCTGAGTGAAGGTATCTACGTCAGTGTAGGCTACCTCAACAGTGCTTTCTGCCTCGGAAACGATTCCCAAACGGAACATCGCTCCGCATACGCTGAATTCTCCGATTACAGACGGGTCAATATTAGCTGTATAGAGGTCGCGCTGATCTGTTATAGTAAAATAAGAACGATTACCTGTGAACGACCAAGTAAAGAGGGTAAGTCCATCCCAATCCTGAAGTGCACCGTAGGCTGCCATCTGGAAGATTGCATCCGGCTTAAAGGGGTTAGCTGCAGTTGCGTTAAACTCAGTTACAATAAGGGGTTTATCCACAACGGAAGCACAAGCGATATTAATAAGTGAATTTCTGGGGAAGGTGCTCTGAGGATCAACCTCTGTTATCGCAGCACCATTATCCCAATATGCATTTCTCTCCATTACGTCGCCGTAGGTATTTACCTTTCTGTCAACGGGTCCCATTACATAGTTGGAGAGGGTTATCGGCGCCTTAGCTCCGCAATCTCTTATTAAATCATAGAACTCCAAGAAGGTTCCGGTCGCTTTCTCGGAAAGACAAGTCATAAAGTCAGCGAAACGTGCAGGAGAGCCTTTACCTACGTAAGGAGCCTGCCAGTCGATATACGTCTCGCCCCAAACTCCGAGCGAAGGACGCTTAACGGTACCCTTTGCAGGATCCTCATCAGCAGTCAGAGCGCATTGTCCTTTTTCGTTAGTCCATGCAGCTGCCAAAGCTTCTCTGTTGCCGTACTTCTCAACCAGCCAGTCATTGAACAGCTTATCAATGTCATCGTTGAAGGGGCTGTTATAAATTCCCTGCTGCCAGAAAATAGAGCTTTCGTTTAAATACTGGAATACCGCAAATACGGGGTCTTCCGCATAAGTCATTTCAGTATAGGGGTTTACGTGCTCAAGAAGCTCTTCTACAAACTTCTTATCAAGGTCGATCATACGCTGATCAAAAAATCTTGTCTCTTTAGCGATTCCGGCACCGCCGCTACCGCCGGCTAACGCCTTAAAGTATGTATATTCCTCTTGGGTAAATCCGTCGCCTACCAAAAACTCTCTTCCGCAGATAAGGTCAAGATATATATATATTCCGCGTTCTTTGAGCAGATAGATCAAGTAGTCTTGTTTGTCCAAATTCTCTTCATTGAAGTTTCCGGTAGTACCGTCAGAGTAGTCAAGGATTCCGCCGCCATAGGTATTTGCGTGAATTCTTACCATATTTATTCCCAGGTGGTAAAGTTCATCGGCAATCGCCTCAGCTACCTCTCTGTCAGGATACGTAACGTCAAATCCGAGGTTTACTCCCCAGAATTTTACCGGAGTTCCGTCTTCAAAGTAAAAATCTCCGTCCTTAACTTCAACGTATCCGTGTTTTCCTGCAGGAGCATCGTTCATCCAAGAAAAATCAAGCACTCCTGTTTTTACTTCACCCGGCGTCTGATTATATATGATTACTTCATTTTTGAAAATATCAGATACCATTAACTGTGCATCCATACTTTCGGGTCTGCTCGGTCTTGATGCGGAGCCAAATCCTCCCGGCTTTGACGATTGACTTCCCGAAGTGCTTGCTCCGGATCCGGAACTTCCGCCATCTCCGCCGCATCCTGCAAAGCTGAGTATCATCAAAAGCGCAAGTACCGCTGCAAGCAGTCTACTAATTTTCCCCATTTTTCGTTTTCTCCTTTCTTTTTTCAACGCATTAAAGCCTTAAATTGAATCTCAACCATTATATCATAGATTTTTTTAATACGCAATATACTTTTGCACTTTTTTAATGTATTTTTTGTTAAAAATTACGACAATAACCCATACCGTGTAATTTATATATATTTTACTATTTACGATTTTGCAAGATCAATATATAATTTACTAATATAAAACAATTTTCCGATTGCGAGGTATTTTATGAACAGTACGGAGCTCAGTCGCAAATCAACTGCTTTTTCTCCAGCACAAATACACCCCTTTCTCTCCCCTGCGCTATCTCACCTTAATATATCCATATATCCCTCTCTACCCTCGACCAACTCCTTTTTACTTGAAATTGCCGCAGAGGGTGAAAGCTCCGATCGGGTAGTGATCGCAGAAAAGCAGTCCTGCGGCCGCGGACGTAAAGGCAGGTCTTTTTTCTCCCCGCACGGCTCCGGACTGTATATCAGTATTCTCGTTCACCCCGATATTTCTCCCCGTGAAGCCCTCAACATAACCCCTGCCGCTGCAGTAGCCGTTTGTGATGCGATAGAAAAAGTATCGGGAGAAAATCCGCAGATCAAGTGGGTAAACGATATTTTTATGCGCGGTAAAAAAGTGGGCGGAATTTTGACCGAATCCCGACTTTCCGAAAATTCGCTCAAATACGCCGTTATCGGAATCGGAGTAAACCTCTATCCTCCCGATGAAAAATTCCCGAAAGAAATTGAAAATATTGCAGGAACGGTATTTCTCGAAAAGGCTCCTGACATCTTACCCCGTTTAGCTGCTGAAATTTTAAACTCACTGTTTGAGTATCTCCCCGATCTGCGCAGTCAAAAACTACTCAACAGCTACCGAAAAAGGTGCTTTGTACTCGGAAAAGACGTTACTTTCACTTTAAATGGAGCCCCAACACAAGCTACTGCCCTCGATATTGATGACGCTTTTCGCCTTATCGTACGGCTCCCCGACAACTCCCTCCTGCCGCTTTCATCAGGTGAAATCAGTATAAAATTATAAAAATCCCCTCATCAAAGGCAGCTTGCCGTAAATGTTTTGAACTCAGCCGCTTGACGATAGTGTTTACTCCTCTTATTTCAAAATACCCATATCAAGCTCACTCACATCAAGCTTATCCATTTTAACAACCACCCATCTCTGATACGGCGCCACCGCATCGCCGACACCGACTTTTGCTTTAGCATATTCAAGGTAAACTCCGACTGTATCACTCTCCACCTTGACACTGTCGATTTTCATATTTCTGATGTAAATTGCTCTGAAAGTGTAGACCGCAAGCATCTCATTTTCAAAATTAACCTCAAGTCCTTGAGGCTCCTCAACAAATATCTCTTTAAACCTCTGCTCGTCTTTTACAAGGAAGCTCCTTGAGCTCGGGTAGGACCCGGTAAGCTGCTCCTCGCCCTCGTAATACTCCCACACCCGATTATTCTCAGCAAACTCCTCCTTTATCCATTCCCGCGCGTTATCATATATCACCGCACCATACTTATTTGCGCATGATGTGAGTCCCAAAATTACAAGTACCGCCCCTAATACACACACTGCTCTTTTCATACCACCGCACCTCCGCTTTCTCATTTATATTTATAGTGCTTTTTAAAATCTGTTTTACTGCAAAAACCTCCCCGGAATAGTCCGAGGAGATGTTTGCAGCCGATCGAAAAATATTTTTTAATCCTTATTATCTTTTTTCCTTGTATAATAACGGATTAATCCCACAACTAAAAACATAGCCGCTAAAACTAAAAGCGTTAAACATATAATAAGGTGGATATTATTTTCAAGAGTTACTTCTGCCTGCCAATTGGAAAAATCCGCCTTAAAAACGTTTGCGCTATCAATCTCCTTTTGGAGTGCAGTATCTTTTACCTTTATAAAAGGCGGTAAAGAGTACGTAAAAATATCAATTAAAAATAATATGATACTTGTCTTTAAAAATCTGTTTATTTTCAAAAATCTCACACTTAAAAGTATGTTTAAAGCTAAATAAACTCCCCAAACAACCGGAATCGCAATATCAAGATACCACCATTTATCAGCGTATCCCTTTGTTACGGTATATACGTTGATTACGATAAGCAGAATATTTAGTACGGCAAAATCAATACCAACCGAAACAAAATCGTTGAATTTTTTTATTTTAGAGAAAACATCGTATCTTGCAATATAGATAGGCACAAATACAATTATTAAGCCCACCAGCACCGATAGCGACGGAATCCAAAACCAATCCCCTTTCGTGTAAATACAACACACACCTAAAAGTAAACACAGCGCTAAATACATAGAAAGCGGAATTAAAATAAGCTTATGTTTCTTTATCAGTTTAGGCAAACTCGTAAACGTAAAGCCAAGTAATAACGCCGATACGACAATCCAAAACCAAGAAAGTGTTTTGTCAATTGCTAAATTGCAAATAAAGCACGGTATCAGCGCTACCCCGTAAGCAATATAGAAAAACAAGCTCCAAGACATTGAAAATACTCGCCATTTTTTCGCTTGAACTTTTTCTTCCCTCGATTTATTATCAATGCTTGCCGTTATAAGCTCATGTTCGGAAACTCCCAAAATTTGTGACAGCTTTGGGAGCAAGCTTATATCAGGATGAGCAACATCCTTTTCCCATTTGCTTACCGCCGATTCGGAAACAAACAATAATTTTGACAATTCCTTTTGTGTTAAATTGTTTTCTTGTCGCTTTTGCTTTAAAAATCCACCAAAACTATTTTCCACTAAACCTCAGCCTCCGAACACATAAATAACGCATAAATTATAACACAAAAATTTAGATATTGCACCGTTATTAAATAAATACCCTACTTGAAAGTTTTTCAAGTCCTAAAAGCAAAATACGGGTCTATAAGTAAAGTGCTTATAGACCCGTAAAC
>CAJGEB010000077.1 GCA_904502045.1 uncultured Oscillospiraceae bacterium | reverse complement strand
CTTTTACATATTGGTCAAGGAAAACGACTCCTTCACCTGTTACCGCACTGAGAAATCTCGGAGTATCAAAGGCTTCTTCGTCGGTTTTCGGGAATAGCTTTTGAGTAAGGCGCTGGCAGAATCCCTCAAGCTTTTTAGCCTTTACGAATTGAAGAGCGATGTCGTGTATCTCTGCGAGGGTGGAGGCTGCGGCTCCGAGGTAACGGGAGCATCTTTCACGGCATTCGCATTCCTCGTCGAAGAGCGCTTTTATCTCATCGGAGCTTTTGCTGAGAAGAGCTTCGTCAAGACTTACCGTAAGGTCTACACTGCTTTCGCAGATGCCGGGATATTTCGGATTTATGGTGTGGGGCGGGGTGGAATCCACAAGAGCAAAATTTTTGTCGTGGAAAAAGGCTGCATCCAAAGAGTACGGGTCCTTTGCGCAGTGTACTACCTCAACATTATTGCAAAGCTCGGCAAAGCTTTGGAGAGTTTTTTTTATCATACTTGATTTTCCCATACCGGGTCCGCCTGAAATAGCAAAAACACGGTCGTTTTCTTTTCTTATAACGCCTTCGGCCAGCGAAACAAAGCCGGGCGAGGCATCGGCACACATAAAAAAGTGAAGTGCGCCGCCAAATGTATTATCTGCCGCATCAATCATGCGTCGCTCCGTTTCTCCGGCGGCAGTAATTTGAAAGCAATCAATTATCCGCCGGTAAAAAGATTGCGTAAAGGGGATTTATACGTCCTTGTTTTATGTTATTCCCGTATCTTTGAAAATGCCACACAATTTTTTTACATATTAATGCACGAATATTATAGAAAATTTTACTTTTCAAACGGATAAAAATGCTGTATAATAGATAAGGTTTTGATTTTATAAGGATAAATGGCAAAATTTCGGCAGGAGGTATTTAGAATGGAAAGAACAGTAGGTACGGTAGTAAGAGGAATCAGATGTCCGATAATAAGGAAAGGTGACGAATTAGCGGGCATGGTAGCAGAGAGCGTCTTGAAGGCAGCTGAAGCTGAAGGCTTTGAGCTGAGGGACAGAGATGTAGTAGCCGTAACCGAGGCGGTAGTTGCGAGAGCGCAGGGAAACTACGCTACGGTGGATGATATAGCGGCTGATGTGTACGCTAAATTTGAAGGTAAGCCGTTTGCGGTAATGTTCCCGATACTCAGTCGAAACCGTTTTGCCATTTGCCTCAGAGGAATAGCTAAGGGAGCGAAGGGTGCTAAGATAACCTTGGTGCTCAGCTATCCTTCCGATGAGGTGGGAAATCATCTGGTGAGCTTGGATCAGCTTGATGAAAAAGGAGTTAATCCGTGGTCTGACGTAATGACCGAGGCAGAGTACCGTGAGAAATTCGGATATGTAAAGCACACCTTCACCGGAGTTGACTACGTAGAGTATTACGGGGATCTCATCAGAGAGTATGGAGCAGAGGCAGAGATAATTTTTGCGAATAATCCCAAAGCGGTGCTCAACTACGCTGAGAATATCCTCGTTTGCGATATACACACAAGAGCAAGAACTAAGCGCATACTCAAGGAGAGCGGTGCGAAAAAGGTTTACGGTCTTGATGATATTTTAAGACAGCCGGTTGGGGACAGCGGATATAACCCCGATTACGGACTGCTCGGCTCCAACAAAGCGACCGAGGACAGTGTAAAGCTGTTCCCGAAGGATTGCGATAAGTTCGTGAAGGAGCTCCAGCAGAAGCTGGTAAGCGCAAGCGGCAAGAAGATAGAGGTAATGGTCTACGGCGACGGCGCTTTCAAGGATCCGGTAGGAAAGATCTGGGAGCTTGCGGATCCCGTTGTATCTCCCGCTTACACCGAGGGCCTTGCAGGTCAGCCTAACGAGCTCAAGCTGAAATACCTTGCTGATAACAAGTTTGCAAACCTTGAGGGAGATGAGCTGAAGAAGGCTATTGCAGATTGCATAGCTGCAAAATCCTCTGACCTTGTGGGATCCATGGAATCTCAGGGTACTACTCCGAGAAGAATCACCGACCTTATCGGTTCGCTGTGCGATCTTACTTCGGGAAGCGGAGATAAGGGTACTCCTGCGATACTCGTTCAAGGATATTTCGACAACTTCTCCAATATGTAATATATATAATGTAAGGAGCGGCGTTGCGTTTGCATTGATTAGTGCGGCGCTGCGCCGTTAATACTATTTATATAACTGCGGACTTACTGTTTATCCGCGTAATTTAAGATTAAGTAAACGGAGTTGGGAAATTTGACAAAAGCTGAAAAGGAATACGGGCGCTGGTGTGCGGCAAGTATTGAGGACAGCGCACTTAAAGAAGAGCTGGAAAATATAAAAGGTAACGCACAAGAGATAAACGACAGATTTTACAGAGAGCTTGAGTTCGGTACTGCAGGACTCAGAGGAATAATGGGTGCGGGCTCCAACAGAATGAACATCTACACCGTGCGCGGAGCAAGTCAGGCTCTTGCGCAGTACCTGCTTGAGAGCGGTGTGGAGAAAAAAATTGCGATAGCTTACGATTCGAGAAATAATTCGGAGCTTTTCGCAAAAGAAACCGCCCGCGTTTTTGCGGCTAACGGAATAAAGGTGTTTATATTTGACGAGCTGGCTCCGACGCCGATACTCTCTTACGCGGTGAGGGAGCTCGGCTGCGGCAGCGGTGTCGTTATTACCGCAAGTCACAATCCCGCGGCGTATAACGGGTACAAGGCGTACGGTGCGGACGGCAGCCAGATAACTCCCGAGGTGGGCAAAAGAGTATGCGATATCATGATGGGTATTGACGTGTTTTCCGAAGTAAAAATTGCGGATTTTGAGTCGGCTCTTGAGGATGGAAGGATAGAGTACATCTCAGAGGAGTTGAAAGAGAAGTATCTTGAGGCCGTAAAGGGAATATCGCTCAGTGAGGGAATATGCAAAAAGTACCCCGTGAAAACGGTCTACACCTCTCTTTGCGGAACCGGAATAAGATACGTTCCGAAGATGCTTCGTGCGATAGGAGCAGAGGACTTTTTCATTGTCCCCGAGCAAGAGGAGCCTAACGGCGACTTCCCGACCTGCGAGTTTCCGAATCCGGAGCTGAATGAAACGCTTGAATTGGGTATTAAATATTGTAAGGAGAGCGGCGCGGAGCTTTTACTTGCCACCGATCCCGACTGTGACAGAGTATCCGTTGCGTATAAAGAGGGGGAGGATTACCGCATACTCACCGGAAACGAGCTTGGAGTCCTCATCGCTGATTATATCTGCAGGATAAGGAGCGAAAGAGGGGATATGCCGAAGGATGCAGTTGCGGTGAGATCAATAGTATCGTCGCCTCTCGCGGATCTTGTGGCGGAGGGCTACGGAGTTAAATCCGTGGGAGTATACACCGGTTTCAGATTCATTGCAGAGGTAATACGCGAGCTTGAGGCTGAGGGTAAGGAAGAGAGCTTCCTGTTCGGATTTGAAGAGAGCTGCGGATATCTGTCGGGTAGCTTTGTGAGAGATAAAGACGGCGTGCAGGGTTGCTTACTTGCAAGCGAAACGGCGTCCTACTGGAAGAGCCGCGGACTTACTCTCGGTGACAGACTGAGCGAGATATATAAAAAGTACGGTTATCGCTTTGATTGCCAGTCGAACCTCTATTTTGACGGGGAGTCGGGTATGGAAAAGATGAAGGCGATAATGAAGGAACTGCGGGAAAATGCTCCGGAAGAGGTCTGCGGATACAAAATCAGCGAAAGAACGGACTATCTTTCGGGGAAAAGAGTCAAAGACGGAGCAGAAAGCAGTACGGGTATGCCCGCTGCGAACGTGCTTGAGTATAAATTTGAGCGGGGAAGCGTTATCGTTCGTCCGTCGGGAACCGAGCCGAAGGTCAAGGCGTACTACTCTGTAAGCGGAACTACACTTAATGACGCAGAAAGTACCGCAAAAGAGATAAAGAAGTATTTTGAAGAAAAAATGGCGTAAACGGAAAGCCTCTCTCGAATAATCGAAAGAGGCTTTTCTTTTCAGGAGTTTTCCTGCTCTGCTGACTTTTTCAAAGCGTACTTTTTCTGTGTGGCTAAGCCGCCGCGAATATGGCGTTCGCTTTTATTTACGTCGAGCACTGCTTTTACTTGTGAGTAAAGCGAAGGATTAAGCTTTTTCAGTCTTTCGGACACGTCTTTGTGTACCGTGCTTTTGGAGATTCCGAATTTTTTAGCCGTTTTTCTTACAGTAGTATTATTTTCGATTATGTAAAGAGCGAGGCAAACTGCACGCTCCTCCGGCAAGCCTTTCAAATTCACGCCTCCTCTTCAGATGCAACTTTTAATGAATTATATGTCGCGGGAAGAGAAAAAATTACAGGAAAAAGCGGTCGGGAAGTGCAGTATTCCGAAGAGAAACCGAAATAAAATAAATTTGTATTTTTTTTGTAACTTTTTTCTTTAAAGGTATTGACAAAAGAAAAATAGTGTTGTATATTTAATAACGATAGAAGGGAATTTGGCGTTTGATTGCAGAAAATTACATACTGCGGTCGGATGTTGGATTCCGTGAAAGAAAATCATACGGTTAAAACTCGGTTGGAGAGATCGCGTTTTAATCAAAATTTGTTAGGAGGAAGAAACAATGAAAAAGATTTTAGCGATTGCTCTGGCTATGGTTCTGGCTCTCAGCCTTTCTGTAGCTACCTTTGCTGCTACTGCTGAGCTGGACCTCGACGAGTTTTACGGCGATGACTACTACTTCGACCAGAATTTAAACTGGAACACTGCAGATGCAGGTCTTGTTGAAGAGCTCGGAGAAGAGTACGGTATTACTGAGGCAACCCTGCTTTTCCCTGTTACATTTGATGAACTCG
>CAJGEB010000076.1 GCA_904502045.1 uncultured Oscillospiraceae bacterium | reverse complement strand
CATCCCGGACCGAGGGACTCGGAAAGACCGTAGTTCGTATCGTATGCGTGGTTTGGGAAATACTTTTTCCAGCGCATTATAAGACTGTAAGGAACCGGCTGAGCGCCGATATGCATAAGGCGCCACTGATCGAGCATAAAGTCGTCGAGTCTAAGCTCGCCGCTGTCGATCATATCAAGAATATCCTGAGCCCACGGTACCAAAAGCCACACGATAGTAACCTTTTCTTCCGATACGGCGCGGAATATCCACTCGGGTTTAACTCCGCGAAGGAGCACTGCCTTACTTCCCGCAACAAGACTTCCGAACCAGTGCATTTTTGCTCCCGTGTGATAAAGCGGCGGGATACACAAAAATACGTCGTCCCTGCCTTGACCGTGGTGCTTTTGTTCGGTCAGGCAGGAGGCTACAAGACCGCGGTGGTTATGGAGTATTGCCTTGGGGAATCCCGTAGTACCGGATGAAAAATAAATTGCCGCATATTCACTTTCCTCGCATATTACGGGGGGAGCCTCAAATGAACAGTAGTTGACAAGTCTGTCGTAGGACTCAGCAAAATCCGGTTGCTGCTTTTCGGTTCCCACAAAAAACTTAAGCTTTAATTTCTCAAGCTGAGCGGAGATTGCTGTAAGACGGGGAGTAAACTCCGGACCGAAGACGAGTATCTCGATGTCGGCAAGGTCAAGGCAATAGCTTATCTCATCTGAGGAATATCTGAAATTGAGAGGAACCGCTATACATCCCGCCTTAAGCACTCCGAAATAGACCGGCAGCCACTCAAGACAGTTCATCAGCAGAATACCGACCTTTGTCCCCTTTTTAATTCCGCGGCTGAGCAGAAGATTAGCAAATCTGTTAGCGTTTTTATCAAATTGACGCCAAGTGAGGTCGCGGCGATAAGGAGCATCGCCGGAAGCCTCTATTAAGCTTGCTTCACGCCAAGTAGCAGCGTTGTCGCGGTCCTCAGAAGGATTTATCTCCACAAGAGCGACCTCTGAGCCGTATAATCTCGCATTTCTTTCCAGAAAATCAGTAATTACCATTTGAAGTTCTCCTTTTATATAATACCAAAAAGTCCCTGCAAAAACAGAAGACGAAATATCTTTCGGAATGATATTTGTCGGCAGTTTAGTCAAATTACACTTTAACGCTTTTTGGTGCTAAAGTCAAGAGTTTTTTTGATGTTTATTAAATTAAATAAAAGATTATGAAAAAAATTGTAAAATTAATGATGAAAACGGAATGAAAATATAGTATAATAAATTAAATCCAATAGATAAGGAGAAGCAGAGGATGGAAAATAAATTAAAGGAAAAGTACGGTCTGCCTACGGCGATATGTATGGTCGCGGGAATAGTCGTAGGTTCCGGTGTGTTTTTTAAGGCTCAGACGATACTTCAAAAAACGGGCGGTAATATGCCTCTCGGAATAGCAGCGTGGGCGATTGGCGGAGCTATAATGCTGTGCTGTATATTGGCGTTTGCGGCTATGGCGGGGAAATTTGAAAAGGTAAACGGAGTCGTTGATTACGCGGAAGCGATGGTAGGAAGCAAGTATGCTTACTATGTGGGATGGTTTTTGAGCGTAATTTATTACCCTTGTCTGACTTCGGTGCTTTCGTGGGTATGTGCAAGGTACACCTTGGTATTTATAAAGTCGGTGGATCCTGACTTTCCGCTGCTCTCGTTAGCAGGCGGTCAGGAGGAGCTGATGGGTCCCGAATGTGTAGCGTTGATGCTGTTTTATCTTTGTGCAGCTTACGCAGTAAATGCGTTGTCGCCCAAAATAGCAGGAAAGCTGCAGGTCAGCTCTACGGTAATAAAATTTATACCGCTTGTACTTATGGCGGTAGTAGGCATAGTTTGGGGACTCATAAGCGGAACGCTGACAGAAAATATGATACATACTCCGCAAGGGGCGGAAGATATTTCAATGGGCGGAGCAATTTTTGCAGCAGTATGTGCGGCGGCTTTTGCGTATGAGGGATGGATAATTGCGACTTCGATAAATTCCGAGATAAAGAATTCCAAAAAGAATTTGCCGCGCGCGCTTATTATCGGCGGAATCATAGTAGTAGCGATATACATTTTCTACTATATAGGAGTTGCGGGCGGAGCTACTAACGAGGAGCTGATGACAGAGGGAGCAACGGTAGCGTTTGTTAACGTGTTCGGTAACGTAGTCGGAAACATCCTTAACTTATTTATTATCATCTCCTGCGTAGGAACGATGAACGGACTTATGCTCGGTACCTGCCGCGGAATGTACTCTCTTGCGGCAAGAGGCAGAGGAATCAAGCCGAAGATATTCAGAGAGATAGACGAGCACACCAATATGCCTAACAACTCGGCAGTACTCGCTTTGATACTCTGCGCATTTTGGGGAGTATACTTCTTCCTTGCGAATATGGCAAACGGAAGCGCGTGGTTCGGACCTTTTGTTTTTGATTCGTCGGAGCTTCCGGTAGTTACGTTGTACCTTATGTATATTCCGATTTTCATAATGTGGATGGTAAAAGCAAAGGAAGAAAAAGCAGTAAAAAGATACGTTATTCCGTTTCTTGCGACTGCGGGTTCGATTTTTATGGTCGTGGCAAGCGTAGTATCACACAAAATGCAGAATGTGTGGTATCTCATAGTTTTTGCTGCGGTAATGCTTGTCGGAGCGATATTCTCCAAAAAACGAGAAGAATAAAATGAAGAATACACCCGTATGGGTGTATTTTTTTATAAATTTTTAAAATTTTCATCTATTTTTGAGCGGCTATTTACTTATTAATATAATAAATTGTATAATATAGAAAAGGACGGTAACGGAGGTAGTGTATGATATATAAAAAGTTTAAAGATTTGGAGCTTTCCTCTCTCGGACTCGGAATGATGAGATTGCCGACAGTCTGCGGTAACGACGGAGTTATTGATGAAAAGGCGGCGGCTGAAATAATTTACCGTGCCCGTGAAGGCGGAATAAATTATTTTGATACGGCGTACGGCTATCACGGCGGAATGTCGGAGAAGGTAGCGGCGGGAAAGATACTCAGCAAGTGTCCGCGCGACAGTTATTTTCTTGCGAGTAAGTTTCCGGGATACGACCTGTCCAATATGGGAAAAATAGATAAGGTGTTTGAGGAGCAACTCGAAAAATGTAATACCGACAGATTCGATTTTTACCTTTTCCATAACGTGTACGAGAAAAACGTCGGACCTTACCTTGACGATGAAAAATACGGACTTATGTCTTATCTGCTCAAGCAAAAGGAAAAGGGAAGGATAGGTGCGCTGGGATTTTCGGTACACGGTACAATAGACGTGATGAAAAGGTTCCTTGATAAGTACGGCGACAAGATGGAGTTTTGCCAGATACAGCTCAACTACCTTGATTGGAATTTTCAGGATGCAAAGGCAAAGGTCGAGGAGCTGAAAAAGCGGGGAATACCGGTGTGGGTAATGGAGCCGCTGAGAGGGGGTAAGCTTGCGAGTTTACCCGAAAATCGTATGCAGGAGCTTGAAAAGATGCGTCCGGGAGTAAGTGCTGCGCAGTGGGCATTCAGATTTATACAGTCGTTTGAAGAGGTCGGAGTAACTCTTTCGGGAATGTCAAATTTACAGCAGCTTGAGGAAAATATTAAGATATTCAGCGAGAAAAAACCGCTTGATAAAAATGAATTTGACAGTATCGTAAGAATGGCGGACGAGATGACGAGGAAGGATGTACTGCCTTGCACGGCTTGTCGCTATTGCGTATCGAAATGTCCGCAGGGACTTGATATTCCGCGACTTATCGAGCTTTATAACGAGCATATTTTCACCGGCGGCGGATTTATGGCTCCGATGGCTGTGAGTGCGCTTGACGAAAACAAGCGTCCGGGAGCCTGTGTAGGCTGCAAAAACTGTGAAACGGTGTGCCCTCAGGGAATAAAAATATCCGAGGCAATGAGTGATTTTGCAGAAAGACTCGGAGAGTAAAATTATTGAAAAATGTGGGATTTTAAGATATAATAAAAGGAAATCTCTTTGAATTGAAAGGAGTAATCATTATGGGACTTATTAAAGCGGCAATCGGAGCTTTGGGCGGAACACTTGCTGATCAGTGGAAAGAATATTTCTACTGCGACGCGATTGATAATGATGTTTTGGTAGTAAAGGGAAGAAAGAGAGTATCGGGAAGATCCTCGAATACAAAAGGAAGCGACAATATAATATCCAGCGGTTCCGGAATTGCGGTAGCAGACGGACAGTGTATGATAATAGTTGAGCAGGGTAAGGTGGTAGAGGTATGCGCCGAGCCGGGCGAGTTTACCTATGATAACTCCACCGAACCGAGTATTTTTGCGGGAAGTTTGGGCAAAAGCATTATCGATTCCTTTAAGACTATCGGTAAGCGTTTTACCTACGGCGGAGATACCGGTAAGGACCAGAGAGTGTACTACTTCAACGTAAAAGAGCTTATTGATAATAAGTTCGGAACCCCTAACCCTATTCCTTTCAGAATAGTTGACAGAAATATAGGTCTTGATATAGACGTATCGGTTCGCTGCAGCGGAGTTTACTCCTACAAAATAGCAAACCCGATACTCTTCTACACCAATGTATGCGGAAACGTTGAGTCGGAGTATGCGAGAAGCGAGATAGACGGTCAGCTCAAGACGGAGTTTATAAGCGCGTTACAGCCGGCGTTTGCGAAGATTTCGGAGCTTGAGATACGTCCGAATGCGTTACCGGGCCATGCGGATGAGCTTTCCGAGGCAATGAATGAGGCGCTGACTAAAAAATGGGGCGAGCTGCGCGGACTTGAGGTAGTGTCGATAGCGATGAATCCTATCACCCTCACCGAAGAGGATGCGGAGCTGAT
>CAJGEB010000075.1 GCA_904502045.1 uncultured Oscillospiraceae bacterium | reverse complement strand
TTACCTTTCGGAAATATCCATCGTCGCAAAGGCATTCAGCGACATATCCGCACTTTTCCCCGCGAGGTACTCGTAGTACGCCTGCGCACCTATCATCGCGGCATTATCTCCGCAAAAACGCAGCGGCGGGATATAAAGAGTCCGCCCAAGTCCGTTACACGTTTTTTCAAGCCGCTCCCGCAGCATACCGTTCGCGCATACTCCGCCCGCCGCGACTATTTTCTCCGCACCCGTCAATTCTATCGCCTTTTTTATATGGTCCGACAATATCTCGGTAGCGACATCCTGGAACTCTGCCGCAAGTGAGTTTACATCTATCTCCTCATTTTTCTGCTCTGCCCTGTGAATAATGTTTATCACCGCTGTTTTGAGTCCTGAAAAGCTGAAATCAAGCTCGCTTCCCTCTACTTTCGGTATCGGCAGCTTATATTTACCTATCTCGCCGTTTTTT
Organism: uncultured Oscillospiraceae bacterium; assembly: GCA_904502045.1. Lineage (GTDB taxonomy): Bacteria > Bacillota > Clostridia > Oscillospirales > Ruminococcaceae > RGIG8367. Next base: position 4,408 of record CAJGEB010000075.1, on the reverse strand, counting down.
GCCGCTTTTTCAAGGTTTACTCCCCCCGGATAGCTAAATCCGAGCGCTCTTGCCGCCTTATCAAAAGCTTCTCCTGTGGCATCGTCCCTTGTTCTCGCTATCGTTTCAAACTCGGTATAGCTCTTCACCTGAATTATATGGGTATGTCCACCCGATGCCACAAGACACAAAAACGGGGGCTCAAGCTCCGGATACGCGAGGTAGTTTGCGGCAATATGTCCTCTTAAGTGGTGCACCGGTATCAAGGGTTTACCCAGCGCCGCCGCAAGTCCTTTCGCAAAATTCACTCCAACCAAAAGCGCGCCTATGAGTCCGGGAGCGTATGTCACAGCTATCGCATCAAGCTCCTCGGCGGTCATACCCGCGTCTTTCAGCGCGCTGTCCACGACCTTAACTATATTTTCGGCGTGTCTTCTTGAAGCTATTTCAGGAACCACTCCGCCATACTTCGCATGCTCTGCAATCTGTGAGTTCACTACGTTTGAGAGTACTTTTCTGCCGTCCTCGATTACCGCGGCAGCCGTTTCGTCGCAGGAGCTCTCTATCGCCAATATCCTCATATCTTCTCTTCCTCTTGTCTATCTATGATTTTTGTCATTATTACCGCATCTTCCGTCGGCTTTTCGTAAAACCTCTTTCTCTTACCCTTTATCTCAAATCCGTACTTAAAATATAAATTTCTCGCAGCTTCGTTACTCTCCCTCACCTCAAGTGATACGAAAGAAAGTCCCTTTTCTTTTGCTCCGTCGATGAGTCCCTCAACAATTCTGCAGGCGACTCCTTTTTTTCGGTACGGCGCCTTCACCGCGATATTCGTAACGTACCCCTCATCAAGTACGGTATACATTCCGCCGTACCCGATAATTTCACCGTTACTCTCGGCGCACAAAAATACCGCTCCCTCGTTACTTATCTCATTTTTCAGCGCATCTTCGCTCCACGGAACAGAAAAGCACTCCTTTTCCACCTGCGCGACCGCCTCTGCATCGCATATCTCCATTTTACGAACTGTAAATTCCATTTTTCGTTCCTACCGTAAAAATAAAAATCGAGAAGGAGCTACAAAAAACTCCTTCTCTAATATACAATATTTTTTTCGCAAAGTAAAGGGGGATTACCCTCTTCTATTAATACATTCCGTCCATTCCGCCCATTCCGGGTGCTGCGGGAGCAGGATTCTCTACCGGCTTATCGGCTACGAGTGACTCGGTGGTGAGTACCATCGAAGCAACGGACGCTGCATTCTGTAATGCGCTTCTGCATACCTTCGTCGGATCAACGATTCCGCGGGAGATCATATCGCAGAAGTCCTCTTTGTAGGCATCGTATCCGTAGCCAACCTTCTTGGAACGTCTGATCTTGTCAATGATTACGGAACCGTCAACTCCTGCATTGAGGGAGATCTGGCGAATGGGTTCCTCAAGAGCCTTGAGAACGATCTTAACTCCGGTCTTTTCGTCGCCCTCGGTAGCAGCTACAAGCTTCTCTACCGCAGGAATTGCGTTGATGAGTGCTACTCCGCCGCCTGCTACGATTCCCTCTTCAACTGCAGCCTTAGTTGCAGCAAGTGCGTCTTCAATACGGAGCTTCTTCTCCTTCATCTCTACTTCAGTTGCGGCTCCAACCTTGATAACGGCTACGCCGCCTGCGAGCTTAGCAAGTCTTTCCTGTAATTTTTCTCTGTCAAAATCAGAGGTAGTGGTCTCGATCAGAGCTCTGATCTGTCCTACTCTTGCCTTTATCTCGTCGCTGTCGCCGAATCCGTCTACAATAATGGTGTTCTCTTTCTGTACCTTTACCTGACGAGCGCGTCCGAGCTGACTGAGCTTAGTTTCCTTCAGATCAAGTCCGAGCTCCTCGCTGATAACCTCACCGCCGGTGAGTATAGCGATATCTCTGAGCATCTCTTTTCTTCTGTCGCCGAATCCGGGAGCCTTAACTGCTACGCATACGAAGGTTCCGCGGAGCTTATTTACGATGATGGTGGAGAGAGCCTCGCCCTCAACGTCCTCAGCGATTATGAGCAGCTTCTTACCCGCCTGAACGATCTGCTCAAGTAAGGGCAGGAGCTCCTGTATATTAGAAATCTTTTTATCGGTAATGAGGATGAAAGCGTCATCGATAACTGCTTCCATCTTATCGGTATCAGTTACCATGTAGGGAGTGATGTAACCTCTGTCGAACTGCATTCCCTCAACTACCTCAGAATAGGTTTCGGCAGTTTTGGACTCCTCGATAGTGATAACTCCATCAGCGGATACCTTATCCATCGCCTCTGCAATGAGGTTACCGATGAACTCGTCGCCTGCAGAAACGGTAGCAACTCTCGCGATGTCAGCGGAGCTTCCTACCTTCTTGGAATTTGCGATAACGGCTCCGACAGCAGCGTCAACAGCCTTTGCAATACCCTTTCTCACTACCATCGGATTTGCTCCGGCAGTAACGTTCTTCATTCCCTCTCTTACGAGAGCCTGAGCAAGCAGAGTTGCTGTGGTAGTTCCGTCACCTGCAGCGTCGTTTGTCTTGGTAGCAACTTCCTTAACGAGCTGAGCACCCATATTCTCAAAAGGATCCGGCAGCTCTACCTCTTTAGCAATAGTAACACCGTCGTTGGTGATGGGGGGAGCTCCGAACTTTTTGTCGAGAACAACGTTCCTACCCTTCGGTCCGAGTGTGATCTTAACGGTATCACTGAGTTTATCTATACCAACCTGAAGAGCCTTTCTGGCTTCTTCTCCGTAAGCTATAATTTTTGCCATTGTAATTTTCCTCCGTTACAAAATTATTCAACTATCGCAAGAATATCGTTCTGGCGAAGAATGGTGTACTCAACAGAATCAACCTTAACTTCGGTTCCGGCGTACTTGCTCATAAGCACCTTATCTCCGGGCTTAACGTACATTACAACTTCCTTGCCGTCTACTACTCCTCCGGGGCCTACTGCGATAACTTCAGCTACCTGAGGCTTCTCTTTTGCGGATCCCGCAAGAATTATTCCGCTCTTGGTAGTTTCCTCGGCTTCAACCATTTTGATAACTACTCTGTCTGCAAGAGGTTTAATTTTCATTGTTGTTCCTCCAATTCATTTGTTATTATATTAATTTTTTACACATTTTTAGCACTTTATGCTTTCGAGTGCTAAATATATTGTATCTCAATAATTTCAAATGTCAATACCTATTTTAATTTTTTTCCAAAATTAACATTTTATTCGAAATTACAAAAAAATCTCCTCCGACAGTCCGGAGGAGAGCAAAACTTTTCGGTTGTTTGCTTATCTCTTTTTGGAGAGAAGCACTACTGCGGCGGCGCCGGCAAAGATAACAGCAGCTGCGCTTACGAGAGTTCCGTGACCGGTATCCGCGCTGGGCTTAGATGATTCTGAAGTTCCCGACTCATCATTACCCGACTCGGAAGCAGAAGTCTCAGGAACGGAAGAACCGCTGCTGCCCAACTCTGCTCCTTTAATGTTAGCAGCATTATCCTCTAACCATTCCTCATAATCAAACGCTTCGGCATCAGCTTCGGTCTTGAAGAATCCGATATACTCAACATAAGCGGTAACGCCGGAAAGACCGGAAGTGTAGTCAGCTATCTTAATAAGCTTTCTTGACGCGTTACTCTGAGCCTCCTGACCGTCATTGGTAAACTCAACGTCAAGTCCGTAGCCGTCGGGAAGCGCACCGATAACCTTGGTGTACTCAGCAAGCTCACCAACGGGAACATCCCCCTGAGCACCCTCTCCGAAAACAACATAGCAGTCATCATCAGTTCCTATAAGCTTAAGGGAAACGCAGATATACGGATAGTTTTCATTTGTTATATGGTTGTAAGCCTCAGTCTCAGGATAAACATAGACGTATATGGAGCTTGCACCGCCTTCAAATTTTGCACTTCCGTCCTCAGCAACAGTGAGAGATGCAGCGCCCGAATGCATAATAGTCGCGCCTTTTGCTTCTCTTTCTCCGCTCCAAGAAACAGCTACGTCTTTAGCCTTGGGGGAAACAATAAAACAGTCAAAATCATTTGCCTCTGCAGCAAATGCGGGAGCCATTATCGCCATGGTCATAACTAACGCAAGGATAACAGCTAAAGTGATCAATCCTTTTTTCATGGAAATTCCTCTTTCTTTTTTATATTTTTTGCCTTTAGCTTGTTTTTTGTGCTGTCACTCCGCACATTAAACATACTATTAATTTGTATTAAGCTGTTTTCTTATTTTATACTTTTTTCACAATATTATTCAAAAAAGCTCCCTTGAAAATCAAGGGAGCTAAATTAATGAAATTTTATTTATTAAAATTCAAGTCTTTTTTCGATATAAGCCTCAAGCTCGTCTATCGCTATTCTTTCCTGCTGCATGGTATCTCTGTCTCTTACAGTTACGCAGCCGTCGGTTTCGGAATCA
>CAJGEB010000074.1 GCA_904502045.1 uncultured Oscillospiraceae bacterium | reverse complement strand
TTCTCATCATTTATAAGCCTTTCTACCTCTTTTTCATCGGTACACTGCGCAATAAGTCCTCTGCGCTTCAGTTCTTCAAACAGCGTCATTTTTATTTCTCCTTTACCTCTTCTTTTGACTTTTTATGTTTCCTCTCAAATGCCATACGTATAAAAAATATCGCTATAGATATCAGATTAAAGGTTTCGGTTACTGCGCCCGATATCGAACCGACTATCGCGTTATAGATAAGCCACAAGGGCGACGATACAAACATCGAATATCTGATCCAATTGGAGCTTCCTATCCAAAGTCCCAGCGTGCTCGCTATCATCGCAACTACTATAAGCAGCGTTTTCCATCCGTCGTAGGTAGCAAGTCCCGCAACGGTACAAACCGTAAGCATAAACGCAAGTGCAAACGGCTTTCCCGCCCAGCGCTTACCGCAGCTCCTTGCAAACATCATTACCGTTCTCACTACCGCAGCCGCATTGAGCGCAAATCCCGACCACGCACCTAAAAGTCCGAAATGTATCGTAAAAAGTACGTTGGACGCTATCTGCATTATGAGCAGATTCCTTGCATTTTTACACTGAAACGAAAATATTAAAAGTGCCGATCCGAAAAATCCGACCGCTTGAATAATTATATCTCCCGTTTTAAAACAGCTCCGTTCCCTTACCTTTTCATATTATTATAACTCCCCTTCCCATATTTTTCAATATCCTTTTTTGCACAATACCCAAACTAAAATTTTCTCTAATTTCGCTATATGCATAAAAACGCCACCCGCTTACCGCTCTTGACAATTTCTTTTTTTACATTATACTTTAATAAGTAATTTAAATACCTTGTATTTTAGACAGCGTGTTTTCGGAAAGGTTTGATTTTATTATGAAATTAGGTATCGTGGGACTTCCGAATGTCGGAAAAAGCACCCTTTTTAACGCTATTACCAATGCGGGAGCTCAATCCGCAAACTACCCTTTTTGTACGATAGACCCGAATGTAGGAATGGTAGCGGTTCCCGACGAGCGTCTTGACGCTCTTGCAAAAATTTACGATCCCGAAAAAATTACCCCTGCGGTAATCGAGTTCGTTGATATTGCAGGACTTGTTAAGGGCGCTTCAAAGGGCGAGGGACTCGGTAACAAATTCCTTGCAAATATTCGCGAGGTAGATGCTATCGTTCACGTCGTCCGCTGCTTCGAGGACGGTGAGATTATCCACGTCGACGGCGAGATAGGTCCGAAAAGGGACATTGAAACGATAAACCTTGAGCTTATCTTTTCTGATATAGAGATACTTGAGCGCAGAATAGACCGTACTCAAAAGGCGGCCAAGGGAGATAAATCTCTTCTTTCGGAGCTTGAACTTTTAAATTCCCTCAAGGTACACCTTGAAAACGGTAAGCCGGCGAGGTCCTTTGAGCGTTCCAAAGAGGACGATGCTGTTTTGGCTACCGTTTCTCTCCTTTCAAATAAACCGATAATCTACGCTGCCAATATGTCCGATAAGGATTTCACAGACGGCGCTGTAAATAATAAATTTTACCAAGAGGTAGCCGAGTACGCAAAGGCTGAGGGAGCCGGAGTGTTACCCATCTGTGCAAAATTCGAAGAAGATATCGCTGATATGTCTGAGGAGGAGAAAATAATGTTCCTCTCCGAGATTGGACTTTCGCAGTCGGGACTCGACAGACTCGTTAAGGAATGCTACTCCCTGCTCGGACTCATCTCCTTCCTCACGGCAGGTAAACCCGAGGTCCGCGCTTGGACTATCACAAAAGGCACAAAGGCTCCGCAGGCAGCGGGTAAGATACACACCGATTTTGAACGCGGCTTTATTCGCGCCGAGGTTACTGCTTACGATGACCTTATGGCTTGCGGCTCCATCGCCGCCGCAAAAGAAAAAGGACTCGTCCGTCTTGAAGGTAAAGAGTACGTTATGAAAGACGGCGACGTCGTTCTTTTCAGATTTAATGTATAAAGCGATAAAAATTTTAAAGCTCCGACCTAAAATCAGGCCGGAGCTTTTTTTATCTGACTACCGAAAACATCTTCTGTATCTTCCCGCGTATCTTAATGCCACTACACAGCAGCGTTATAAAAAACATTAGCGCCACGTATCCCAAAACAATTAAAAACGTGAGCAGATTTTTAACTCTAATCGGGTCCAACAACAATATAAATACTATCCCGCAAGCATTTGCCGCCGCTGTGATAAAATCAAACTTTTCCCCGAAGCGCCCAAGCAGTCCAATTACTGCAGACAGCAGAGGTACTGCTCCGAAAACATATAAAACGATAGCCGCTCCGATTGCCCCGAGTCCGAATTTTTTTATGCTAAGCACACCGACAAATATAAAACAACACGCTGATTGTGCGCAAATCGGAAAGAAAAAGTACGCTACTTTGCCGAGTAAGCCGTCCTGCTTTTTCAGTGTTACCAAAAACAGTATCACACAGGCTGCGGAAAACACCAACGCTAACATAATTTTCCCCCTATAATCTTTTTCTGCGTCTTACCTCCGAATACTTCCTTCTGTTTTTGTTGCGGATTATCATAAATGCAACGTAGGAAATCACCGTCAGAACAAAAAGTACAACAAAAAACTTAAACCAGAAGGATGCAAAAATCTCTTTCACCGACTGCAAGGTGGAAAGCATTTCGCTTTTTGCAATATCCTTTACCGCAATTAAGGGTACGCTGCCTATCTCCTCCCACGTTTCTTCGTCAAGCGGGTTAAGTTTAAGGATAATTTTCATTTCACCTATTACGTCACCCTTCTTCACCGGAGCCTCAATGTGTTCCGGAAGAGAGGAGTAGTCAAAAGCTATGTTTTCTGACATACTCAGATTCGACGGCAACAGATACTCAAATCCGCCTCCGGTAACAAGCATTACGTAGTCATTTTCAAGCGACATCTTTACCGGCTCCTCGGTAATCTGTCTGCCTTCCTCAACTATCGTTTTTATCTCAAAGGTATTAAACGCCCAGTTATACAGTGCTTTGGTATCCACAAACGCAAGATTCTTTTCGTACGCATTACCGTTTTCGTCAACGGTAGGAGCTCCCATCACTACCAAAAGATAGTTGTACCCGTTCATAGTCGCAACGGACACGAAGCATCTTCCCGCGTCTGCAGTATTACCGGATTTTATTCCCGTTACAGGTCCGTAATAGTACTGCGAATTCGGATTTATCATCTGCATATTAGTCTGCCACTTTAAATTATCGTGCTTGTTAGTGGCTCCCGTATCGTACGTTACCGTTTCAACTATCTCTCTGAAGCCCTCTACTCCGAGCGCATATTTCGCCATAAGAAAGACGTCTTTTGCAGTAGTGTACTGGTCCTCTTCGTCAAGTCCGTTAGCGTTAACAAAGTTTGTGTTAGTAGCTCCGAGCTCCGCCGCCTTCTGATTCATCATATCCACAAAGTACGCCTGCGAGCCGTCACCGACGTAATCCGCTATCATCATCGCGCACTCGTTAGCCGAACGCAGCATCATTGCGTACAGCATCTGCTCTACCGTAAGCTCCTCGTTGAGCACTACTCCGCCCAGCGCTACGTTTCCTATAAGATAAAGGTGGTCCTGTATATTTCTTTTGAGGGTATTCGTTTCGGTAGTTATGTCGTCAACCTTTTCAAGCGCAAGTATCGCAGTCATTATCGTGACCAGCGAGGCGGGAGCCATCCTTTTATCCGCATTCTTTTCATATATTACGTCTCCCGTATCAAGACACACCATATACGCCGCCTCTGCGTTTACGTCACAGTTCGGTTCATACGCTGCATAGGCTACCAATGCCTCGGAAAAAGGAACCGCTATCATTACCGCCGCGATAACCGCCGCCATCCACTTACCTGCTCTTTTTATTTTTCCCATTTCCAAAATCCCCTCTCTTTTGGGCTTACGCCGTCCGTTGTAAATATATTTATACTTTTTGTTGACTTTTTATCCCTACCCAAATTGTTGATAACCCTGTCGAAAATGTTGACAACTAAGCGCCGAATCGTTACTTTTATCCTGTTTATTAATCCCTTATTCACAATTTGTCAATATTTCATATCAAAACAGCCCTTATTTTTCACTGCTTTTTTCTGAACTCGAATTTTTATACATTTCGGAACGCATAATTCCACCATAAAAATTGTCCGTTGAAAACTTTTTGGCTTAGTTATAAATATTCCCCGATTTACAACATTATTTATACTTTTGGTTATTTTTTATTCGGATGTCTGCGGGATTTCCCCCGTGTCTTTTTTCTCACGGAATACCCGAATCTTCCAAGCTCTGCTCCGAGCGCAAAATACTGTCCGTGAGCGTACGCCGCAAGAGCACATTTTTCAAACCGTATTCCGCCCGACGCGTCGATTATACTCTCCGATACGTTAACTGCGACTATCTCTGCCAAAAACATATCGTGGCTTCCGAGATGGATTATATCCTTCACTCTGCACTCCAAATTTATCGGACTTTCCGCTATCATCGGCGCCGATACCTTCGACGCTTTCTCTTTCGTCAGCTTCATCTGCTCGAATTTATCTATATCTCTGCCGCTTTTTACTCCGCAGTAATCCGTAGCAAAAACAAGGTTCTTCGTCGTAAGATTAATTACAAATTCTCCGCTGTTTTTTATTATTTCATAGGAGTGGCGTTCGGGCCGCACCGATATATACGTCATCGGCGGGTTGGAGTTTACGATTCCTGTCCACGCTATCGTGATTATATTCGATTTTTCCATATCTCCGCAGCTTACCATTACTGCAGGAGCCGGCGCAAGCATTGCTCCCGGTTTCAAAACTCTCTTTTCCATACCTCAAACGCTCTTTTCCTTTTTTCTTTTATTATACTTATTTTTCCATATATTTCAACAATATCGCAGATTTTTAAAATTTTCTTTATATTT
>CAJGEB010000073.1 GCA_904502045.1 uncultured Oscillospiraceae bacterium | reverse complement strand
TGTCCTTGAGGTGAGTAAATGCAATACGTTCCTTATACTTCTCATAATACTCAACAGGATCGCATCCGCCGGCAACTAAGTGAGCGGTATCGGGGCCGAAGAATACCTCTTCGGGATTGGTGTTATCCATTATAAAATTGATATCACTTGCTATCATAATAGAGGTGTTGTAGTGCGGGTGTACACAGGGCTTGATTCCGTAAGGCTTGCAGATCTCGCCTATCTTGGAAACAGTTTCAAGGGTGTACTTCAGCTCTTCCTCGTTAGCAGTACGTCCGAAAACTCCGAGACCCTGCAGGCTCATACGGTACATACCGTGTTTGAGCATAAACGGAATCTTTTTCTCGACATCATCAATATCGTTTTCTTTGGTTCCTTTGAGGTGGAAGTATGCGCCTATGGGCTTTACGTTGTACTCATCACAGATAGCTCTGAACTCTTCCTGATCATTTTCAAAAAGGTTGATAAAGGGCTTTACGCTCTCAAAATACTCAAATCCGACCTCGTGGATATCCTTTGCAGCCTGAACAAACAGTGCTTTTTCCCAGGATCCCCACTGCCAGATAGTATGTGCAAATTTTGCTCCCATTTTTCTATCTCCTATCGTTAATTTTATAAATCTTACAGCTTAGCAAATGCTTTTTTGCAGCTGTCTATTCTTTCGTTTATCTGCTCTTCGGTCCAGTCGCAGTGCAGAGAAACATAAACAGTTCTCTTCAAAATATCAAGGCTCTTCGGGCAAGCGTCTGCGTTCGCGCCTTCCTTGTTGAGAAGAGCGTTCTCAGCCATCATGTAGGGGTTTACTGCATCACAGTGTCCGCCGCGCTTCTCAATGATGGGATCCCAGTTGATGTAAACGTGCTTACCGCTGTCGAAAGGAATCCATGATCCCTCAACCTCAGCAGAAAACTTTCTTGCAAGCTCTTCGCTGTCGAAGTTGAATCCAAGAGTAGTTCCGCAATCGCCTTCTATATCGTTGGAAGGAATAAATCTTGCTACGTCCTTAAGGGCATCCATTATCTTCTTCTTTACTGCACGAAGATCGGTGAGGATTCCGTCAAGACGCTTAATCTGCTCTCTCATAATAGCACCTGTAATATCGCTGACTCTCATCTGAGTTCCCATAAATACCGGCTCCTGAAGCTCGCCTGTGTAGGGACGGAATGCTGCTCCGCCGTCGTGGTAGATAAGCGCTCTCTCGTATACCTTACGGTTGTTGGTTACTACCGCACCGCCTTCTCCTGCGGTGATTATCTTAAATACGTTGAAGCTGAAGGCTCCTGCATCACCGATGCTTCCGAGTCTTTTGCCCTTGTAGCTTCCGCCGTCTGCCTGGCAAGCATCCTCAAGAATGAAAAGATTGTGCTTAGCTGCAATCTCTTTGAGGGCGTCCATATTTGCCGGGAATCCGCAGATATGAACCGGAATTATAACCTTAGTCTTATCGGTTATCTTCTCCTCAACGGAAGCAGGGTCAATGGTCATACTTTCGTCTATGTCTGCAAGTACCGGAATAGCTCCTACTGCAAGAACCGCACTCGCACTTGCCATAAATGTGTACGCCGGAACGATTACCTCATCGCCGGGGCCTACTCCTAAACCTACAAGCGCCGCAATAAGCGCACCGGTTCCGCCCGACATAAGTAACGCGTAATCAACACCTATCTTCTCTCTGAGCTCTTTTTCAAAATTGTCAGCCTCTTGATTTCCTTTGTTTACCCTAAACAGCTGCTTGCTGTTTATTACTCTTGCTACAGCATCAATTTCTTCTTGTCCGATTCTAAACATCGTTTTTCCTCCCTAATATTATTTTTGCCAACTGCTCAAGACGTCATCCCTTACAAAACATCTTTCGCTCTTGACACATTTTGTTTAACTGCTTTCCTTTTTTCTTTATCAAAGGATTTATTTAAGTATATTCCCTTTATAAAACTTTGTCAACCGTTTTAGCATTATTTTTTCATTTTTTTAAAATAAACTTGATACTCCGAAAGTAAGCAGCGAAACGATTATTCCGCTCGTCAAAACTCCCAGCCCGATAGCTAAAATCGCCTTCTTAAACCGCATTCGCAGTGCCGCTGCGATAAGTGCGCCCGTCCACGCACCCGTACCCGGAAGGGGTATCGCAACAAATATAAAAATCCCCCAAAACTCGTATGCCGCTATCTCAAGCGCTTTCTCGTCCGCACGCTTTATTATCTTCGCAAAAAAGGGTCCTATCTTCTTTAGCTTGGAAAGCTGCACAAGTACCGCCTTCGCAAACCAGAATATTACCGGTACCGGCAACATATTCCCCAACACGCACACAATATAATTTATCCATATCGGAAGTCCGAGCGCTTCTCCTGCAGGAATCGCTCCTCTCAGCTCAACTATCGGTAGCATTGATATGAAAAACGTCCACAATATGTCCTTAAACAGCTCTGACAACTCCTTTTCTTTGTGCTCGTCTATTGACGATTTTCTCTTTTTTTATATAATATAATAGTATACCCAAAAAGTAAATGATTTATTTGTAAATAAAAGGACAGTTTTTTATGAAAAAAGTTGTTATTGCTCCCGACTCTTTTAAGGGTACGATGTCCTCTGTCGAAATTTGCGATATTGCTAAAAATATTTTTGCTAAACACGCTCCCGCCTGCGAGGTAGTCGCTTTGCCCATCGCTGACGGCGGGGAAGGCTCCATTGATTGCTTTTTGTCGGCAATAGGCGGAGAAAAAATCTACGCTACCGTGAAGGGTCCCCGCTTCGAAGACGTGGAAGGCTACTTTGCCGTACTTTCCGACGGTAAGACTGCCGTTGTCGAAACCGCTGTCGCTGCGGGACTCCCCTTTGCACAGTCCCTTTGCAGTAAGCTCGACCCCTCTACCGCTACTACCTACGGAGTCGGTCAGCTTATCGCTCTCGCCGCAACAAAAGGCTGCACTGAAATTATTATCGGTCTCGGCGGAAGCTGTACTAACGACGGCGGAGCAGGCGCTGCTGCCGCTATCGGCGTAAAATTCCTCGACAAAGACGGCGCGGAGTTTATTCCCGTCGGCGCCACTCTCAGTAAAATTGCTTCCATCGATACCGCCGGCGTTTTGCCGCAGCTCAAAAACTGCAAAATAACCGCTATGTGCGACGTGGATAATCCGCTTTACGGTCCCACCGGAGCTGCTTTCGTCTTCGCTGCGCAAAAAGGAGCCGACGCCGATATGATAAGAGCACTCGACGAAAACCTCAAAATATACGGTACTCGTTTGCAGGAGCTGTTAGGTAAGGACGTCGCCTCCGCTCCCGGAGCGGGAGCCGCCGGCGGTCTCGGAGCCGGAATGCTCTCCTTCTTCGGAGCACAGCTCAGGCGCGGTATTGATGCGGCGCTCGACGCGGTAAGGTTTGAAGAGCGGATTTCAGGCGCCGATATGGTAATCACCGGCGAGGGTAAGCTCGACAGCCAAAGCCTGCGCGGAAAAACGGTAGTCGGAATCTCACGAAGAGCTAAAAAGCTCGGAGTCCCCGTTATCGTCGTCGCAGGAAACGTGGAAGCTGATGCCGACCCCTACTCCGAAGGAGTCAGCGCAGTATTCAGCACTAATCTCGTCGCAGAGGATTTCTCAAAAATCAAATCAAGAGGTAAAGAATTCTTTACATATACTTTAGATAATATAGTAAGGCTCGCGGTTGCAAGTGAGAATTTCAAAAAATAACTAAAGGAGTCCTATTTTATGAAAGGAAAAAAGCTGCTTTTTATCGTTAATCCCAACGCAGGAAACAACAGAATAAAAAACTCCGCCTTGAAGGTGCTCGATAATTTCGTCAAGGCAGGATTCGACGTTACCTTTTACAGTACTCAGAAGAAGGGCGACGCCTGCAATATCACCGAAAATTTCGGCAAGGATTTCAGTACCATCGTCTGCTGCGGCGGCGACGGTACCTTAAACGAAACGATAAACGGTGTTTTAAAAAGCGGTATCGACGTGGAGCTCGGGTATATTCCCTGCGGAACCACTAACGACTTCGCCTATAACTACAAGCTCTATTCCAATAACGTGAAAGCCGGACTTGCCATCGCAAAAGGTTCCCCCCAACCCCTCGACGTCGGTATTATCAACGACCGCGCTTTCGCCTACGTTGCCGCGTTCGGAGCCTTTACCGAAATTCCTTATCAGACTCCGCAAAAAAGTAAGGCGGCGTTCGGTAAACTCGCATACTATTCCGAGGCGGTGAAAAAGCTCCCGCACATAAACTCGGTACGCGCCACCGTTACCTGCGGCGACGTCACCTTTGAAGAGGACCTTATATACGGTATGATTTCCAACTCCCTGCACGTCGGCGGATTCAAAATGTCCGATATTATGAAAAATCTCAAAAATATCTCTCTGCACGACGGTAAGCTTGAGGCTCTGTTTGTATCAAAACCGAAAAATCTTGTGGAATTCCAGTCAATCGCAAACTCCTTTTTACTTTCAGATGACTCCAAATTCGTACACTCCTTTCAGGCGGACAGCATAAAGCTGCACTTCGACACTCCTACTCCCTGGACCCTCGACGGTGAATTCGGCGGCGAATATTCCGACGTCGAATTCAGGGTAGTTTCCGGAAAGGTTGTACTCTTAAAATAACATAAATATAAGGAGGTTTTATTTTATGATTGAAAACACCGCAAACACCAATATCGAAAACGAGAACGAGGAAGTAAAAAGCCCTATTTACAGTTCAAAGTTTTTGATGAGCAAGGATTTATATTATGATTTCGGTTCCGTTAGTTATAACAGAACGAAAAAGATATTTTTGGTTTTCTTTTGTTTAGTCGCCTATCTAATCGGCATAAATCTTTTAGTTGGTAATCATGATATTGTTGTTGGTTTCGGTCCGTTCATATCGTTCTTAATGCTTTTAACATATTTTCGGACTAAAAAGTTAATCAAAATCAGCTATGAACAAAATTTGATTTCGGCAGGTAAAGAAAGCACCTTGAGCCATGAACTTTTTGAGGATAAAATCGTTTCTCATGTTGACG
>CAJGEB010000072.1 GCA_904502045.1 uncultured Oscillospiraceae bacterium | reverse complement strand
TTTAGCCGAGTGCATCGTCATAAGCGTTACCGCATCATCCGTACTCAAGCTGTCAAGATCGGTATAAAGCGCAGCCTCCTCCAAAAATCCCGCCAAGGTAGCGTCGGGACTTTCCTTCATATAATTTATTATGTTACTCTTCAGCTCGTTGATATTTTCTATCCTCGTTTCGCCCTCAACTCCAAGAGCGCGCAACGACATAATATATCCGCTGCGTTCCAGCATTTCGTCAAACAGCACGTCGGGAGTTACCGTTTCGGCAAGCTCCGCGAGCTCACCCATCATATCGGCAAACTGCTTCAGAGCACCGCTTTTCTTTGAGATAGGAGCATACCGCTCACTCTCGCTTATTACCTCAAATAAGCTGAGTCCCAGCGTCTGTGCTATCTCCTCAGCCGCAGCTACCGTCGCATCGCCTATTCCTCTTTTGGGCTCGTTGATTATTCTCTTCAGCCGCAGATTATCCTTCAAATTGTTTATTACGCTGAGATACGCAATCGCATCCTTTATCTCCTTACGCTCAAAGAAACGAAGTCCGCCGACGATCTTGTAAGGAACCGAATGGTTAACGAGGCATTTCTCTATCGTGTTGGACTGCGCGTTCATACGGTAAAGTACAACGTGATCTCTGTAGCTTGCACCGCTTCTCACGTTATTTTTTATCTCCTCCGTTACAAAAAGCGCCTCTGCAAGCTCATCCTGCGCTCTGTATGCCGTTACTCTGTCCCCGTCTACATTTTGAGTCCAGAGTGTTTTACCCTTACGCTCGATATTGTTGGCTATTACCGCATTTGCCGCATCAAGTATCGTTTTCGTACTGCGGTAATTTTGCTCAAGACGTATTACCTTTGCGTTATCAAACTGCTCCTCAAAGCTGAGAATATTCTCAATATTTGCGCCGCGGAATTTATATATACTCTGGTCGTCATCTCCGACCACGCAGATATTCTTATGCTCCTTCGCAAGCATACTTACAAAAAGGTACTGTGCTCTGTTGGTATCCTGATACTCGTCAACCATTATGTAACGGAATCTGTTGCGGTAGTATTCCAGAACATCGGGAAACTCCCCAAACAGCTTTACCGTCAAAATAATTATATCGTCAAAGTCCACCGCATTTGCTTCTTTGAGCTGCGCAGCATACTCCTCATATATTCTCGCTATATTTTTCTTTCTGAAATCTCCCGATGCCGCGCCCTCAAACATCTCTTTCGGGGATATCATCGCGTCCTTAGCCCTGCTTATCTCGCTCAGCGCAGCCCTCGGAGTAATGAACTTTTCGTCCATATTAAGCTTCTTTACGCACGCTTTTATTACCCTTTCGGAGTCGTCCGAATCGTATATCGTGAAGTTTGAGCCGTACCCAAGGCGCTCGATCTCTCTTCTGAGGATCCTCACGCATATCGAGTGAAAGGTAGCCGCATTAACGTCCCTGCCCGCTTCTCCGAGCATTTTTTCAAGTCTCTCCTTAAGCTCACCCGCAGCCTTATTGGTAAAGGTTATCGCGAGAATATTCCACGGCTTTATCGCTCTTTCACAAAGCAGCGGAACTATCTCATCGACACTACCACCCTCTCTTTCGTAATCTTTAAGGAGCGCAAGCTCCCTCTCTCCCAGCGAAGCAGGAATATTTTTGCTGTTGTAAGCAGAGCCGAACCTCACCATATTTGCTATTCTGTTTACAAGCACGGTAGTCTTACCGCTTCCCGCTCCCGCAAGTATAAGCAACGGTCCTTCAATATGCATAACCGCCTCTTTTTGTTTATCGTTAAGCCTGCCGAAGCTCTCAGCTATTATCCTTTTTCTTATCGCCAGGTACTCTTCTCTCATATCCGCCATCTTGATACGTTCCTTTCAGCGCATTTTCCATCTTTACAAGAAACCTTCGGATCCAAAGGCAATCTCTCGATCCGAAGGTCATTTTTTATATTACCCAAGCATACTGAGCAGTACTCCCGCCGCAACCGCAGAGCCTATTACTCCCGCTACGTTGGGTCCCATCGCGTGCATCAAAAGGAAGTTGCCGGGATTCTCCTGCTGGCCCACCTTCTGCACCACTCTCGCCGCCATCGGTACTGCAGATACTCCCGCTGCTCCTATAAGCGGATTTATCTTACCCTTGGTTATTACGCACATCAGCTTACCGAAAAGCACTCCGAATGCAGTTGCAATAGCAAATGCCGCAAGTCCCATAGCCAATATTCCCAGCGTTTTACCCGACAAGAAGTTCTCTGCCGTAGCTGTGCATCCTACCGAAACTCCGAGCAACACGGTAACTATGTTCATCAGCTCGTTTTGTACCGTCTTGGAAAGTCTTTCTACGACTCCCGACTCTTTCATCAGGTTACCGAGCATAAGGCATCCTATAAGCGGTGCTACGTCGGGAACCAAGCAGATAACGAGTATCATAACTATTATCGGAAAGCATATCTTTTCAAGCTTGGATACAGGTCTGAGCTGTTCCATAACTATACTGCGTTCTTTTTTGGTAGTGAGCAACTTCATTATCGGCGGCTGTATTATCGGAACAAGCGCCATATATGAATACGCTGCAACCGCTATTGCTCCCAAATAGTCCGGAGCAAGCTTTGATGCAAGGTATATCGCAGTCGGACCGTCTGCTCCACCGATTATTCCTATTGAGCCAGCTACTTTGGGATCAAATCCAAATAAAAGCGCACCTATAAATGCCGCAAAAATTCCAAACTGCGCCGCCGCTCCCAAAAGGAAACTCTTGGGGTTTGCGATAAGCGGACCGAAATCGGTCATAGCTCCGACTCCTATAAATATCAGCGGCGGGAAGATTCCGAGCTTTATTCCCAGATAGAAAATGTCAACGAGTCCTGCTTTTCCCTCAGCAAACATACTCCAGTCAATGTGTCCCGTAGAATTTATAAAAATATCAGGGTGATATATGTCCGCAATCGGAAGGTTCGTGAGCAACATTCCGAACGCTATCGGCAAAAGCAAAAGCGGCTCGTACTGCTTCTTTATCGCAAGATACATCAGCACGCACGAAATAAGTATCATCAACAGCTGTCCCCAAGTGAAATTGGCAAAACCGGAATCCGCCAACAGCGAACCGACGGTATTTATAAAATCTTTAATCATTGCAACCCATTCCTCATTCTTTCCGTTTTATACCCGAAATCTGTTTTCGATTCCGCTTCTCATACCCTCAAGAGCCCATGCACTGCGCTTCTTTTCCACTCTTTTCGCGCGCTTTCTCACTATGCTCTTTATCTTAAACCCGCCACTCTCATACTGTGCTATCGCCGCAGTTATTACAGCAACGAGCTCCTCTTCATCGTTATTCCCCGCATCAAAGATTACCTCTTCGGTTGCAGGCTCTTCCTTAATCTCCAACTTTACCTCAAGGCTCTTTTCTCCGCCGCTTTTTTTGCCGCGACTCATAAACGCACCTATTCCCTGCACGATAAGCCAAAGACATATCAGCGCCAAAAATACTATACTTATACCCACAAGCGTAACGCTTAAGGCTAATTTCCAATCCATAAAACCACTCCTAAAAGTTTATCTAATCCATTATAACTCATCATTTCAAAAATAGCAATTACCTTTTTGTTAAAACATTCGTGAAAAATTCATTGATTCCTCTTTTATTTTTGTTGATTTTAAAGTAAAATAGATATATAATGTAAAGTGATATTTAAATAGTATATAAATCAGTATGCATATCGGAGGTATTTTATGGCTGATAAAAATATAAAACAACAACCCTTTACCGCTCCCGCAAGTACGGAAGAAAAGAAAAAAGCTCTTGAAACCGCACTCGGACAAATCGAAAAACAATTCGGAAAAGGAGCTGTAATGCGTCTGGGACAGACCGAGACCCTCAACATAGACTCCATCTCTACCGGCTCGGTAGCTTTGGATATGGCGCTCGGAATAGGCGGACTCCCCCGCGGCCGTATAATCGAGATATACGGTCCGGAAAGCTCGGGTAAAACTACCGTTGCGCTCCATGCAGTAGCCGAGGCTCAGAAGGCGGGCGGACTCGCTGCCTTTATCGACGTTGAGCACGCGCTGGATCCCGTATACTCCAAAAATATCGGAGTCGATACCGAGTCCTTGCTCATTTCTCAGCCCGACACGGGTGAGCAGGCTCTTGAAATAGCTGAAGCGCTGGTGCGTTCCGGAGCTATTGACATTATCGTAATAGACTCTGTTGCGGCTATGGTTCCGAAGGCGGAAATTGAAGGACTTATGGGGGATTCCCACGTCGGACTGCAGGCAAGACTTATGTCGCAGGCTTTGAGAAAGCTCACGGGAATAATCTCCAAATCCAACTGCGTCGCGATATTTATAAATCAGCTGCGCGAAAAGGTCGGAGTAATGTACGGCAACCCCGAAACCACTCCCGGCGGACGCGCGCTCAAGTTCTACGCTTCGGTACGCCTTGACGTTCGCAGAATCGAGCAGATAAAGGTCGGCGGAGAGGTCGTCGGAAACCGTACCAAAGTAAAGATTTCCAAAAACAAGGTGGCTCCCCCCTTCAAAGAGGCGGAGTTTGACATTATGTACGGTCAGGGTATCTCCAAAACCGGAGAGCTGCTTGACCTTGCCGTTAAGCTCGACATCATCAACAAGAGCGGAGCTTGGTTCAGCTACGAGGGTAACAGAATCGGACAAGGCCGCGATAACACAAAAATTTATATGACTCAAAATCCCGAATTTACTGCTGAGATAGAGCGCAAGGTACGCGAAAACTTCTCTGCGCTCCAGGGAAATAACCTTCCCGCCAAGAAGGCTCCCGCGGCTGTATCCATCGACGCCGAAGTAGACGACGAAGAATAATTTATGAAGTACACTCTGCCATCACCTCTGTCTGAAGGGATTGACTCCCAAGGAAGAGGACTTCGCGTAATTTCTGCCGAGGCGGTAAGCGAGAAGACGGTCAAAGCCGTTTTGAGCGACGGTACCCGTCTTAAGATTTCCGCCGAAACTGCAGAACTTTTCGGAATCAAACACGGAGCTGTCTTGTCTGACGATATTGATGAGATAC
>CAJGEB010000071.1 GCA_904502045.1 uncultured Oscillospiraceae bacterium | reverse complement strand
GACGTTTTGGCAGAGCTTTACTCATCAGACAAAATTAAACTCGAAAGCGGACTGCAGCGTCTTGAAGGGGCTTATTCATATTCAGAAACGGCTCCTGTATTAAAACCGTTAATACTCGGAAGACTTAGTTAAAATATCGGAGATAATTATTATGAAATTTTTAGAGGATCCGTTTATTCCGAAATCAAAAGTGTCTTTATGTGCGGTTTCCGAAGCCGATAAAGAAGTAATAGAGAGCTTAAAAAATCTTGGGATAAAACCTATTATAGTTACTGCGTGTCCTGATTTAGCTGCACCCGTTAACTCCCATGCCGATATGTTGATGCATTGTGTAGGAGGGAATAGGGTATATGTGAGCGGGGAATATGGGTATACGGAAGAGTTGCGAAGGTATGGTTTTTGTGTTGAGATAATATACAAGAAGCTTTCTTCTGTTTACCCTAATGATGTGCGACTTAACATTGTTAATTTAAACGGAAATATTTTTTGTAATAAAAAAGTATGCGACAGTAGTCTGACAGACTATTATAAAAGAAAAGGTAAAAAAATAATTTTCGTAAATCAAGGGTACGCAAAATGTTCGGTATGCATCATAAATAAACACGCAATAATAACTTCGGATACGGCAATATTTAACGCCGCAAAATTAAATGGATTTGATGTATTAAAAATTCGTGAAGGATTTATAAATCTTCCGGGATATAGTCACGGCTTTATCGGAGGGTGTTCCGGATTAATAGATAAAAATACTTTGGCTTTTACGGGAGATATTAAAAAACATCCTGATTATTTTGAAATTAAGTCCTTCACACAAAATTACAATATTGAGCTGCTGTCTTTAACGAACAAAACACTGAATGATATAGGAGGAATAATTCCTCTTATGGAAAAAAATTAATTTTTTAAAAATAAGTATTGCAAAACGGAAGAGAAGATGTTATATTATTTATAGCAATCTAATTTCGCTAAATAAATATTTAGCGAAATTCGGGGGAGCAAAAATTACATAAAAGGGGGAAAATTTATGAATCCTGCCATTCTTGAGGATTGTCCGCCTATTTTAAAGGACTATTTGTTTTATTTAGAAACTATCAAAGGACGCTCTCCGCGTACAGTGGAAAGCTACTATATAGATCTTCGAACTTTTTTTAGATTTCTTTTGCGATATAAAAAAATAACTGATGTTGAAGATTTTGAAGAAATTAAAATAGCTTCATTTGATAAAGAGATTTTAAAAACAGTTACTCTTTCTGATGTTTATGAATTTTTAAATTATACTCTTTCTACCCGCGAAAACAATGCAAATACCAGAGCTCGTAAAGTTTCCTGCATACGTTCCTTTTTTAAGTATCTTACAACTAAGATAAATTTTTTAGAAGAAAATCCTGTGCTTTATTTAGAGACTCCGAGTTTGAAGAAGTCTATGCCGAGATTTCTTAATTTGGAAGAAAGTCAGGAGCTGTTGATATCCGATGAAGATTATCCGGATAAAATCAGAGACCAGTGCATCATTACAATATTTATATGCTGCGGAATACGTCTTTCCGAGCTTACCGGAATAAACCTCTCCGACCTCAAAGACGATAGTATCAGAATATTAGGCAAAGGTAATAAAGAGAGGTTTGTTTATACTAATGAAATTTGCCGTGAAGCGATTGATAAATATTTAACAATAAGAAATACTATGGTAGTTCGCCATCCTGAAGATAAAAATGCATTGTTCTTATCGCGTCAAGGTCGTAGAATCTCCCCTCGTAGAGTTGAACAGATAGTAACCGAGCGCCTTAAAGCAGCAGGTTTAGACGGTCTTGGATACTCAACGCATAAACTAAGACATACTTTTGCTACACTTTTATATGAGTATGGCGATGTTGATATTAATATTTTGAAGGAAATTTTAGGTCATGTTAACCTTTCTACAACGGAGATATATACTCACGTATCAAATCATCAGATAAGAGATGCGATGCAAAAGTCCCCTTTAAACAGTAATACAAATAAGAATGAAATAAAATAGAGGCTCCCCTGCCCTGTTTACTATAATTATAGGATTTATATATAAGGAATTAAAATTTTGTTCATTTAGTGGGTTGCGGTAGCGTAATATAGTTGGTATAATATTATAAAGAAAATTTACACTAAAAAGGAGGAGACGTTGTGAGTTCCGATGCAGGCAGTACGCCAAGTACAGTTCCTTGGCGTGGCAAAAATTTATTAGGACAAGCGCAATGTCCCCGCTTTACGCTTGTCCCGTAAGGGGTAATGTTATGTGTTGAATTTTTACAAAACTATTGATGGAAGGATAGTTAATATTCCTGCGCTTGAACCGGGATGCTGGATAAATGTGGTATCTCCCGAGCCGGAAGAGATATCCTATCTTATCGACGAATTGGGAATTGACAGAGGTTTCGTTAATTCTTCTATCGACGAAGAGGAGTCCTCGCGTATTGAGATGGAGGACGATCAAACTCTTATTATTGTTGATACTCCGGCGGTAGAAAAGCAGGCGGATGATACTATGCTGTATTATACTCTGCCCTATGGTATAGTGATTACGGATAAATATTTTGTAACTATATCTTCAAGAAAAAACATTGTTATTGACGAAATAAGCTCCGGTGTGGTAAAAAATATTCAGACAAATCAAAAAACAAGGTTTTTGCTTACTATTTTGTTAAGGATTTCCGCAAAATTCTTACAGTACTTAAAGCAGATCGACAAAATAAGCTCCTCTGTTGAAGCAGAACTCAATAAATCAATGAAGAATCAAGAGTTGATTCAGCTTTTTGGTTTGGAAAAATCATTGGTATATTTTTCTACTTCATTAAAGGGTAATCAGGTTACTATGGAAAAGATTCTCCGCGGTCGTATCATTAAGCTTTATGAAGAGGACCGCGAACTGCTTGAAGATGTTATCGTTGAGATCAATCAGGCTATTGAGATGTGTAGCATATATACGAACATTCTTTCGGGAACAATGGATGCTTTTGCTTCTATTATCTCAAACAATTTGAATATCGTGATGAAAAAGCTTACGGCTGTCACTATTATCATGGCGATACCAACTATGATATTCAGTTTTTACGGTATGAACACCAATTTACCGTTACCTTTCTTTTGGTTCCCGCTTGCTCTTTCCGGGCTCATTACGATAATAGTTGCAATTCTTTTTATTAAGAAAAATATGTTTAACTAACAGAAAACGGAGGCTATCACGCCTCCGTTTTTATTTCCCATTCTTTTATATTTTTAGCTTCGTCATACAGCGCAACATAACTATTGTGCCTGCTGGTTTGTATTTCCCCTTTTTCAACAGCCTCAATTACTGCGCAGCCTTTTTCTTTAGTATGAGAGCAGCCTGTAAATTTACAATTATCTATGTAATCGCTGAAATCGCGAAAACAAAACTGTAATTTATCTTTTAAAATGGTATCATATTGTGCTACTTCAACAACTGAAAATCCGGGAGTATCAGCAATATATCCTTCGCCGAATTCGTAAAGCTCCACTTTCCTTGTAGTATGTTTTCCACGTCCGAGTTTTTTGCTTGTTTCCCCTGTTTCCAAATTGAGCTTGGGTAACAAATTATTCAGAAGGCTCGACTTCCCTACTCCGCTGTTGCCTATCAGCACAGATATACCGTCTTTTAACTCTTCTTTCAATATACTTATTCCATGTCCGGTAGTATTAGATACTTCTATAACCTTAAATCCTGATTTTATATAGGTATCAGCAAAATCTCTCGAATCCTCAATATCTGTTTTAGTTATGACTATGATCGGCTCAATATCTTTATATTCGGCAATTACCAAAAGTTTATCTGTTATAAACTTATTGGGAATCGGGTCGCTTACCGAAGATACTATAACCATACGGTCAATATTGGCAAGCGGAGGTCTTATAATAGAATTTTTCCTTGTTTCAATAGATAAAATATATCCATATTCATTATCGGTTTCAATGATTACATTGTCTCCTACACAAGGAGATACGCCTTGCTGCCTGAATACTCCTCTTGCACGGCAGTTATATCTCTTGGAGTCTGAGGTTTTAACCGAATAGGATCCACCTGACAAACCTGTTATAAGTCCGCTTTTTTGGCTCATTCTTCTTCTCCGCTTTCTTGAGAATTGATTTGGGATTCTTCACCGGACTCCTCAGAGGGAACATCTACCGCGGAGCTTTCAGAAGGAGATTCCGAACTTTCTGTGCTGCTTTCAGAGGATTCTTCTGCGGAACTTTCCCAGGAAGATTCTGATGAGCTTTCTTCCATACTGCTTTCAGAGGAAGATTCCTCGCTCTCCGATGACGACTCTTCCCTGATGCTTTCTTGAGAGGATTGTGAAGAAGAAGAGGATTCATCACCGTATGGGTACTCCTTGACCATTACGTATTCTCCGACGTTAAAGTTTATCATATAATCTCTATACGGATTACCTTCAATCAATATGGAGATAAGAGCAATACCCTCTCCTTCCAAAGAAGGACTCCAAACTCTTGTTGCAGAAAGATCAACCGCTTCAGCCCACAGTAGCTCATCGCCGTTCTTTGCTTGTATTGCTACTATTCCGTTTCCTTGCGGAAGAACTACCCTTATATCGACCTTATTCGCCGAATCAGCTGTTTTCGCAAGAGTAAGATTTACATACGAGCCTACTTCAACGGGAGTTCCCGGCGCCGGATCCTGCTTGATTACAGTACCCTTAAGCTCTGAACTTATCTCTTCCGTTACTACTCCCGCTTTTAATCCGTAACTAAGCAGATATGTTCTGGCTCCCGCCAAAGTAAGACCTGACAGGTCGGGCATACTTATTATTTTTACCTGAGGTCCTCTGCTTAAATACAATACTATTTTTGAGCCTTCTGTTACTTCTTCACTGGCAGCAGGCTCTGTTTTTATTATTTTACCGTCTGGAATGGTATCGTCATAGGCTTCAACAAC
Organism: uncultured Oscillospiraceae bacterium; assembly: GCA_904502045.1. Taxonomy (GTDB): domain Bacteria; phylum Bacillota; class Clostridia; order Oscillospirales; family Ruminococcaceae; genus RGIG8367. Next base: position 131 of record CAJGEB010000071.1, on the reverse strand, counting down.
AGTATAATTTACTCCAAGTTGTCTAAGGTGCTTAGCAACTATATTTAAATCATAGTTTTGGAAGTTAGGGATTTTTACAAGATCAGGCCCTAAGCTTACTGTTATTTGTATAGTCGAACCGGTTTTTACTG
>CAJGEB010000070.1 GCA_904502045.1 uncultured Oscillospiraceae bacterium | reverse complement strand
TTTTTATCCTATCATTTTTTCAAGGCTTGCAATCTTTACGCATAAACTGAAAAGCTTTGCCGCAAGCAGCAGCTCCTCAGGAGTGGGGCAAGACGGCGCAATTCTTATATTGGAATCGTTTTCGTCTTTACCGTAGGGGAATGTAGCTCCTGCTCCCGTAAGCACTACTCCCGCATCTTTACAAAGCGCCACTACCCTCTTCGCGCAGTGCGGAATGGTGTCAAAGGAGATGAAGTATCCTCCGCGGGGATTCGTCCACTTCGCTATACCGTATCCCGATAACTCCTTTTCAAGAGTATCCAATACCGCGTCAAAACGCACCTTCATATATTTCGAATGTCTATCCATCGTATCCTTAACTGCCGCGAGATCCTTGAAGTATCTTGCATGGTGCAGCTGCGCCAATTTGTCGTATCCGATAGTCTTTATCGTCATTCTCTTCTTTATCTCTGCGATATTTCCCTTGCTTGCGGCAACGCAGGAAACTCCGCCGCCTGCAAATGATATCTTCGATGTGGAGCTGAATATATAGCACATATCCAAAGTACCATTCTTTTCGCACTCGGTATATAAATTAAGCAGCTTATCGGGGTTTTCTACGTCTAAATCATGCACACAGTACGCATTATCCCAGAAGATTCTGAAATCCTTAGCCGCAGGCTTGAGCGCCGCAAATCTCTTTACCGTTTCATCGGAATATGTAATTCCGGTGGGATTCGAATACTTCGGTACGCACCAAATTCCCTTGATACTCTCGTCCTCAGCCACAAGACGCTCCACCCTATCCATATCAGGTCCCTCTTCTCCGAGAGGCACGTTTATCATCTCGATTCCGAGTTCTTCGCATATCGCAAAGTGCCTGTCGTATCCCGGAACCGGACACAAAAACTTTACTTTACCGCAATCCTTCCAGGGCTTCTCGCTGTTGATATTTCCGAAAAGTACGCTCCAGATAACGCAATCGTACATAAGGCTTAAGCTTGAATTTCCGCCGACAAATACGTTTTCAGACGGAACCTCAAGTATCTGCGCAAACATTCTTTTTGCTTCGGGAATTCCGTCCACAATACCGTAATTACGGCAATCAAACCCGTTCTCCGCCACGTAGCTCTTATCCGAAAGTATATCCTCAGCAATACAAAGCTGCTCCTCACTCGGACGTCCTCTCGCCATATTTAAACTCAAATTTTCTCCCTGCAGCTTTTGGTACTCGGCCTTTAGTAACTCAAGCTCACTTTTCATCTCCGCAACCGTCATCTCAGAATACTTTTTCATAGCACCAATCTTTGCTTCCGTTTTATGAAAGCTCCCTTTCTTTTTTCCATATCTTTTCAAACTACGCTATATTGTAATACTTTCTCCTCCGTTTTGCAAGTTCTTTTTTAAAAAATTTCATTTTTTATTTATCTTTTCCTATATTCCGCCCCGTTCCTCTGCACTTTTTGAATCCACATTGCATAAAATTATGCAAAATTAAATCGCAGTAATAGATTTTTACCCATTTCTGCGATTTTTATGCAAGTCTTCTTTCGTTACCTTTTCCCCGCTTCAAACACCCATTCGCGCTGCAGCTTAAAGCTTGCAATTCCAAGCAGTGCATCTGTGATGATTTTTGCGGGAGTCGCAGCCAAATGCAACTTCCCCGAAAGAAGATAAATTCCGCCGTAGGACAGGGCTAGCTTTGCTGCACTCAATGCAAAATATCTCAGCCCCGTATCTCTCACATCATCCTTTGCCTTAAACACTAATCTCCTGTTCACCGCAAAGCTCAACGCCGATGAAATCACCCTTGCAATAATAGTAGCCACAAGCAGCCTTTGCTTTGGCTCCACCTCATTCATCATTGCATTCAAAACTGCAAACGCGAGTATGTCAACTACCGTTGCAGCCGTCGATGAAAACAGATACGTCAGTATCGTTTTGTATACCTTTATCGAATCGAGAGTCGGATTATAATATGTTCTTTTCGCTCCGCCGCGGTACTCCTTCACCTCAAATTCACTTATCGGAATATCCTCAACGTCACTTTCAATCAGCATATTAGTTTCAAAATCGAACCGCTCTCCCGATACCGTAAGCAGCCTTTTTACAAATTCCGTCGGGATCCCCCGCAGTCCCGTTTGCGCGTCTGATACCTTTATACCGCAAATATATTTAAATACCCACGCCGTTATCTTATTTCCGAGTGCATTCAGCTTCGGCATTCCGGAAAAATCAAAATCTCTGATACCAAGCACAAGACATTCAGGTTTCCGTACCAACTCCTCCGCGCAACGCCAAATATCCTCAACACCGTAATTATTATCACCGTCTGCAGTTACAACTCCGACATCTTCCCCGCAATTTTCAACAAAATAGTTAAACGCCGTTTTCAGCGCACGCCCTCTTCCGAGGTGAGCGCTGTGCCTCAGCACTACGCACCGCTCATCTTTCCCTACCTTTTCAAAATACCCTCGCTTGTCAGGCGCACTGCCGTCATCCACTATTATTACTCTGTGGAATCCCTTTTTCAGTATAGCCCAAACCGCATCCAAAAAATCCTCGTCAGGATCATACACCGGTATTACTGCCGATACCTTCAAATTAAAAACCCGCCTTCTTTCAGTTTAAAATATTATCCCCGATTTTTACGGTAATATTTTAAATCTGAAATCAAAGCGGGCTTTTGTGATTAGTCTAATTTCATTTTAGAAGGCGCAACAAAATTTTTCTCGTTTACTTTAATATCCATTTCATCAGCAACGCCTAAAAGATAATCTCCGAACTCATCCGTTTTCATTTCAGTTACAAGCGAATCGTGATTTTTTTCTATTATCTCGTCGACGTCTTCCGTTTCACATTTTTTGATTACCAATATGTACTCGTCATCCTCGTCCATGAATACGTCTCCGACCTTCGCCGCAGTCAGCTTATTAATCGTACTTTCCTCATAGCCTGACTTCTCCTTCGAGATCATCTTCTCATAAGTTTCGCCCTCATGAATATGCTCGTCCATAGATTCTGCTACAAGCTGGTCAAAATCCTCTGTGGCGGCTCTCTCAAGATAGTCCTGAGCCTTATCTCTCAACTCCTGAAGCTTTGCCTCGTCGTAAACCTTACCGTCCTCGTCCTTTTTCGGAAGCAATATCTCGTTGATCGTGAAGTAGTTCTCTTCAAAGAAATCCTCTATCTGAGAATCGGTTACTTCCTGCTCGCCGCCCTCACCGTACAGCTCCCAGAACAGTACGCTCTCTTTTCTTGAGTTTATGTTAGCATTTTCAAGGGTTTCAAGGCTTATTCCGTTTTTAGCGTAGGTAAACTGATACGTTTTCCACTGGCTTGCCGCCATACTCTTTGCATAAGCTATCGAATTATCACTCAACTTAAGCTCAAGTCTTTTGAACTCTTTTTCTACTGCAATATACTTCTTAACCGCCTCGAGAGTGAAATCCTTTATCCACTCTTCCGCCGACACTCCGTCTATTTCTTTTTTGAGTAATTCCTTGGTAGTCAACGCTTCTTCAAGGTCAAGCTCTACCTCTGCCATATAAAACGCGCTTATCATTCTGAGAGCGTATATTCCCTTGGGAACCGTTTCTCCGCCGCCTTTTACTACCCAGTTACTGCACGCTGTAAAGCTGAATACCATAACCGCTACGAGTATTACAGCTAAAATTCTCGTTATCTTTTTCATTTTTATTCCTCTCTTTTCCTCATATTATACGTTTTCCAACGCCTGCTTTATATCATCAATTATATCATCGACATTTTCAAGTCCGACCGAGAATCTGATGAGTCCGGGAGTAATTCCCGCTGCAATAAGCTGCTCATCGGTAAGCTGACGGTGAGTAGCACTTGCCGGATGGAGCACGCAGGTTCTTATATCCGCTACGTGAACCTCATTCGATGCAAGCTTCAAGGAATCCATAAATCTTACGGCGTTCTCTCTTCCGCCCTTTATCGAGAAAGAAATTACTCCGCTGCAGCCCTTCAGGTACTTCTTTGCAAGGTCATAATACTTGTTACCCTTAACCGTCGGATAATTTACAAACTCTATCTTATCGCTCTTGCAGAGGAACTCGGCTACCTTTTCGGCATTTGAGCAGTATCTGTCCATTCTTACCGCAAGAGTTTCAAGTCCCATATTAAGAAGGAATGCCGATATAGCGGTGGGGTATACTCCCATATCTCTCATCAGCTGTACTCTCGCTTTAGTAATAAACGCTGCTTTTCCGAACATTTCGGTATATACAACTCCGTGATAAGAGTCGTCAGGCTCGGTAAATTCGGGATATTTTCCGTTTGCCCAGTCAAATTTTCCGCTGTCTACTATTACTCCGCCGATCTGCAGGGCGTGACCGTCCATATATTTAGTGGTGGAATGAACTACTATATCAGCACCATACTCAATAGGTTTGCAAAGTACCGGCGTTGCAAAGGTACTGTCAACTATCAGCGGAAGCCCGTTGCTGTGAGCAAGCTGTGCAAACTTTTCTATATCAAGCACCGATATAGAGGGGTTCGCTATCGTTTCTCCAAATACGAGCTTTGTGTTGGGACGGATTGCTTTTTGAAGCTCCGAAAGAGGTGCGTTCTGGTCAACGAAGGTAACCTCTATTCCCATCTTTTTCATCGTAACGTTAAACAGATTTATCGTTCCGCCGTATATCTCCGAGGAGCTTACTATATGATCCCCCGCTTTAGCTATATTAAGCACCGCCAGCATATTTGCAGCCTGTCCCGAAGTAGTGCAAAGCGCTCCTACTCCGCCTTCAAGCGCCGCTATCTTCTCTTCGACCATCGCTACCGTCGGATTTGATATTCTTGAATACATGTGTCCTTCTACTGCAAGATCAAATAATTTTCCGACATGCTCGGTGGACTCATACTTATAAGTAGAGCTCTGGTATATCGGAATATTGCGAGCCTCTCCGTTTTTGGGAGAATAGCCCTCATGCAAACACTGTGTTTCTATTCTCATTATCTCATATCCTTTCCTGATATTTTACCGTATCTTCTCATTTTTACACACACTTACGCATTATACTTAATATTACCACATTTATATTCTCCCGTCAAGAATTCCCACCGCATTCTTACGCATATTAAAGCTAAAAC
>CAJGEB010000069.1 GCA_904502045.1 uncultured Oscillospiraceae bacterium | reverse complement strand
TATTAAAATCTTCCCTGATTCTTTTCGAGAACCCCGCTTTTGCGGCTTTCTCCATTGTTAATATATGCCCGCTCCCGCTCAACCGTCACTTTACTCCGCTTCTCATTCAGTGATCCGAGTTTTTGGCGATATTTTTATTTTTTGTTTTGTTTATTCCTATTGCGAAAAAGAAAAATATGTGATATAATGTCACCGTCGAATACAGTTGTATTCCGCACAAACACACTTTAAGGAGTTTTTTCAATGAATTACACCAGCGCAAGAAATCTTTCTGCATCAGTATCCGCCTCTCAGGCTATTATTTCGGGAATCTCTGCCGGCGACGGCGGGCTGTTCGTTCCCGAAACGCTGCCTTTTTTCAATATTGACGAGATCGAAGCAATGAGCGAGCTTGAATACCCCCAAAGAGTCGCTTCGGTACTCTCGAAATTTTTACCCGAATTTTCCTACGACGAGCTGCTCTCTTACGCTTCCAAAGCCTACTGCTTCGACAGCTTCCCCGTTAAAAATGCGGCTCCCGTCAAAGATATCGGCGACGGAATAAACGTACTTGAGCTTTTCCACGGTCCGACCTGCGCGTTCAAAGATTTTGCACTCCAGCTGCTCCCCTTCTTGCTCGCGGCATCCCTCAGAAAAAACGGCGAAAATAAAACCGCAGTTATACTTACCGCTACGTCGGGAGATACCGGTAAAGCGGCTCTTGACGGATTTGCCGACGTTGACGGAGTAAAAATCTGCGTATTCTATCCCCACGGCGGTACAAGTAATATGCAGCGTCTGCAGATGGCTACTCAAAAGGGCGATAACGTTAACGTTATTGCTGTTCACGGTAATTTCGACGATGCTCAGAGCGGCGTTAAAAAGATATTCACCGACGCAGAGTTTGCTGAGGAGCTCAACGAAAAGGGCTACTTCTTCTCCTCCGCTAACTCTATAAATTGGGGACGGCTCGTTCCTCAGATTGCGTACTATTTCTCCGCTTACTGCGAGCTTCGCAAAAACAATACTATTGCCCGCGGAGAAAAATTCAACGTAACGGTTCCCACAGGTAACTTCGGAAACCTGCTCGCCGCATATTATGCAAAGTGCTGCGGACTCCCCGTCGGTAAGCTTATCTGCGCATCGAACTCCAACAACGTACTCACCGACTTCATCTCCACCGGTACCTACGACCGTAACCGCGAGTTTAGACTCACTACCTCTCCTTCAATGGATATTCTCATTTCATCAAATCTTGAGAGGCTCCTCTTCGAGCTCAGCGGACATAACGACGTATTAATAAAATCTTATATGGACTCCCTCGCCAAGACCGGAAAATATACCGTAAGCGAAGAGATATTCTCAAAGGTATCGGAAATGTTCTACTCCGGCTACGCAGACGACAAGGAAACCGCAGATACTATCGACCTTTTCTTCAAGAAAAAAGGCTACCTCTGCGATACCCATACTGCAGTAGCTCTCAAGGTGTACGGCGAATACCGTAAACGTACGGGCGATACCACTCCTTGCATTATTGCTTCAACCGCAAGTCCCTTCAAGTTTGCATCAAGCGTACTTTCCGCACTCGGCCAAGAGGTTCCCACAGACGATTTCGACGCTCTCGATGCCCTCTCTTCCGTATCCGCAAACGATATTCCCTCAGCACTCTCCGAGCTTAAAACCCTCCCCGTTCGCTTCGATGAGGTAATCGACCCTGCAGATATGAAGAGTACTATTCGCGATTGGCTCGCAAAATAAAACGAAAGGTCAAAAATTATGAAATATGTAGTTATTCTCGGTGACGGTATGGCTGACAGACCGCTTGCCGAGCTCGGTAATAAAACTCCGCTTGAGTACGCACACAAGCCCAATATGGACTTTTTAGCCGCAAACGGCTGTGTCGGACTCGCTAAAACGGTTCCCGACGGAATGTCCGCCGGCAGCGATACCGCTAACCTCTCGGTCATGGGCTACCACCCCCGCAAATATTACAGCGGACGCTCTCCTCTTGAGGCGGTAAGTATGGGAATTAAGCTCGACGACGGCGACGTTACCTTCAGATGCAATCTCGTCACCGTTTCCGATGAGGAAAATTTTGAAGATACTACCATGATAGATTACAGCAGCGATGAGATATCCACCGCTGAATCCACCGAGCTCATTAATTTTCTCGCAAAGGAATTCAACTCCGACAAGATGCAGCTCTACCCCGGTATAAGCTATCGTCACTGTCTTGTAATGAAGTCCGCCGAGACCGGTTCTGAGCTCACTCCTCCGCACGATATTCTCGGAAAACCGATTAAAGACTACCTCCCAAAAGGCCCCTACGGAGAAATGATGCTTGATATCTGCAAACGTTCCCGCGAGCTCCTCAAGGACCATCCCGTTAACCGCGCACGTATCGCACGCGGACTCAGACCCGCTTCTTGCTGCTGGTTCTGGGGAGAGGGTACTAAACCTACCCTCGACAGCTTCGAAAAATTATACGGGATAAGCGGCGGAGTTATCTCTGCTGTTGACCTGATAAAAGGTATCGGTATCTGCGCCGGTCTTGAGGTCGTTGACGTGGAAAACGCGACCGGAAATCTCAACTCAAATTATACGGGTAAAGCCTCGGCTGCCCTTGAACTCCTCAAAAACGGACACGATTTCGTATATATTCACATGGAAGCTCCCGATGAGTACGGCCACAGAGGAGAGTACGATAACAAGGTCAAGGCTATTGAGATAATCGACCGCGATGTAGTCGGTCCCGTTATTGCAGGACTCCGCAGCTCAGGCGAAGACTTTTCCGTTCTCCTTATGCCCGACCATCCAACTCCCCTTTCGATACGTACCCACTGTGCTGATCCGGTTCCTTTTGTGATTTACAGAAGTAATGCAAACTCCGAGCTTTCCACGAAGCGCTACACCGAGGCTCTCGCCGAAAATACCGGTCTTTACGTTCCCGATGCATCGGTACTTATGAGCGCACTCCTTGGCAAAACTCCGCTCTTTAAATAATATTTTACAGCACAAAAACGGCGAAGCTTAAAAAGCTTCGCCGTAATCTTTTGCTCAATATCAGTCGCTGTTCTTTCTACTCGACTTTTCTTTTTTATCTTTTTCTTTCTCGCCGTCCTCTTCAGGTTCCTCGATCTCAAATTTTCTCGCTTTAACGCTCATTATTCTGCGATCCTCAACCTTTTCGACGGTAAACTCAACGTTTCCGACCGTAACCGTCGGATGCTCATCCTCACCCGGTATCCTTCCGAGAATGTCCATTATCATTCCGCCGAGCGTATCGTAGTCAGGCTCTTCGTCAGGTAACTCAAACTCGAACAGCTGATGTATCTCCTCAAGGGAAGTCGATCCCTCTATCGTGAAGTTGTTGTCGTCTATCTGAGAGATCTCTTCTTCCTCTTCGTCATATTCGTCCTGAATATTTCCCACGATAGCCTCAAGAAGATCCTCCATCGTAACTATTCCCGCAGTACCGCCGTATTCGTCCACCGCAACAGCCATGTGTATCTTCTGGCTCTTGAACTCCACGAACAGCTCCTTGCACCTGTTTGATGCCGGTACGTACAGCGCAGGACGTAAATATTCCTTTATCGAAAATCCTTCGGGAGCCGGCTGATTTACAAATTTCAAAAGGTCCTTTACATATACGATTCCGATTATATTATCTATCGTTTCCTCATAAACGGGAATACGCGAATATCCCTCGTTAAGAGCTATATCCATAATATCCTCGATAGTATCGTCTATCTCAACAGATACAACTTCGGTACGGTGAGTCATTACCTCCCCAACAGTCCTGTCGTCAAACTCGAAAATATTATTTATCATATCCTTCTGGCTTTCCTCGATAACTCCCTTTTGCTTACCGACGTCTACCATCATTCTTATCTCCTCTTCGGTTACCTCCTCAGGCTCCTCATGAGGATCAATTCCCAGCGCTCTCACCACTAAATTAGTGGACGCTGCAAGTAATGCCACAAACGGCTTCATTCCCTTTGATAAAAACAGCAGTATCCCCGATACCTTAAATGCTATCTTCTCCGGATAATGCATCGCAAGTCTTTTCGGGGCAAGCTCTCCGAATACAAGTGTAAAATACGACAGCAGAATCGTTATCACAACAAGAGATACCGAGCGTACAAGCGCAGGAGAAATCGCTACTCCCGCAAACGCGTTAACTATCAGCTCCGCAAAGCTGTCAGCTGCAACCGCCGACGCCAAAAATCCGGATAACGTAACTCCTATCTGTATCGTTGCCAAAAACCGAGACGAATCCTCTGTAAGCTTCGCCACCCTCTTCGCTTTCTTATCGCCCTCATCGACCATCTTCCTCAGCTTGTTGTCATTAAGCGATATTACTGCCATTTCGCTCATTGCGAAAAATGCATTCAGCATTATCAGTGCGACCAGAATAATTATTTTTATTATCACGCCGCCTCCGCCCGCCGATGCCGCAGTTAATGCGATCAGGCAATTAGTCCCGTCAGGATCCATAATTTGATCTTCCTCCAATAATTTTTAATTAGTCCGGTAATTTCAGGGTACACCAAACTACACTAATTATACCCTTTCTTTTCCCCTCTGTCAACGCTTCTTTCCCCCTCTTTTCTCCTCTAATCACCCGTTTTTCTCCTTATTCCTCAGTTTTTTGGTTTTATTCCCTTCCCGCTCACCTTTCCTCTCTTTATCCCGTTTTTTTGTGATTTATTGTATTTAAAACATTTTTAAAAATTCTTGTTAAAATAATATCAATTATCCTCCCTTTACCTCTTTACAATATAATAAAAAAATGTTATACTGAGGTTTGGATATTTGTGACTCTTTTTTTGAGTCCCATACAATATAAGTCCGTAAAGGGAGGAAAATATAACTATGGCAAGAAAAATGAAAACCATGGACGGCAATAACGCCGCGGCTCACGTTTCTTACGCGTTTACCGACGTTGCTGCCATCTACCCCATTACTCCTTCTTCCGTTATGGCGGAAGTAACTGACAAATGGGCAGCTGACGGAAGAGTTAACGTCTTCGGTCAGAAAGTAAGGGTTGCCGAAATGCAGTCCGAGGCAGGTGCTTCCGGTACTGTCCACGGCTCTCTCGCAGCAGGTGCTTTAACCACTACCTATACCGCTTCTCAGGGATTACTCCTTATGATCCCCAACATGTATAAAATAGCAGGAGAAATG
>CAJGEB010000068.1 GCA_904502045.1 uncultured Oscillospiraceae bacterium | reverse complement strand
GGGTATTCTTTTACTCGGCGAGTCCGGTGTAGGTAAGAGCGAAACCGCTATCGAGCTCGTTAAGCGCGGTCACCGTCTGATCGCTGACGATGCCGTAGAAATAAGACGCGTTTCCGATAGAACCCTCGTAGGTGCGGCTCCCGAAAATATCCGCCACTTCCTTGAGCTGCGCGGCGTCGGTATCATCAATGCCCGCCGTCTTTTCGGTATGGGCTCGGTCAAGGTAACGGAGAAGATAGATATCGTTGTGCAGCTCGAACAGTGGGATTCCAACAAGGTTTATGACCGTATGGGTATGGAGAATAATTTCACCGAGATACTCTTACTGAATATCCCCTCTCTTACGATTCCCGTCAAGCACGGCCGAAATCTTGCTATAATAATCGAAGTCGCCGCTATGAACAACAGACAGAAAAAGATGGGCTACAACGCTGCTCAGGAGCTTTTACAGAACCTCGGTATGCTCGGTTCCGAAAACTCCGCCGCAAGCGCTTCAGACTGGAACCAATTCTAAGCTTAATATCAGTTTTTACCGCACCAAAAGGAGAATATAATTTAAAATGAATATTATCGCCGATACCCACACCCATACCGTTGCTTCCTCGCATGCACACAGTACTCTGTTGGAAAATTTGGCTTTTGCCCGCGAAAAAGGCTTAAAAGCAATGGCTTGCACGGAGCACGGTCCCGACCTTTTCGACGGTCCAAACCTCGCATATTTCAGAACGGAAATAAGATGTTTTCCCGATTCTCTTTACGGTGTTAAGCTCCTCAGAGGCTGTGAAGCCAACGTCAGAAAGGACGGCTCCCTTGATATCCCCGCAAACATCCTTTCCGCACTCGACATCGTCATCGCCTCTATGCATTCTTGTATCTTTACCCCCGATTCCGACCGACAGGTTACTGACGCCTGGCTTACCGTTGCAAAAAATCCCGACGTTGATATTATCGGTCATTTGGGTAACAACCTGTTTATCTGTGATTACGAAACCGTGATCAAGGCATTTAAGGAATACGAAAAGGTCGTTGAGATAAATTCAAGCTCCTTCATTTGCAGACCCGGTTCCCACAAAAATTGCCGCGAGATAGTCAAGCTTTGTATGAAATACGGAGTAATGCTTACCGTAAGCTCCGATGCTCATATCGCTACGGAAGTCGGAGCCTTTGAACATTCCGTTGCTCTTCTTGAGGAGTTAGGTGTCCCCGAAGAGCTCGTTATTAACTCCGACCTCGATCGCTTTGCGGAGTTCGTTCAGTCAAAGAGTCCGAGAAAAGCATAATACTTTTTCGCCTTTTCAGGCGCAAATCAACTTATTTTGAAATATTATATAGGAGTAGGCCTCGGCGCTGACAATACCGCCTTGATGTGTGACGAAAATACCCGAAATAATTAAAGCTGAGCTCGGCAACGACGTCGGATTTACCGGCTCCTCCATGCTCGGTTTTAATCGTTAATATTTTATTGCAGAAAGGCTTTCATTTATGGAAAATCTTTTAGCTCTCTCAAAGCTTTGTGAACAATTCGGCTGCTTTGTAAACGCAAATGCTCCGATGAAGAACTACACCACCTTTAAAATAGGCGGTCCCGCCGACCTGCTCATCTCCCCCTATTCTCAGGAGCAGGTTAAAAAAGTAATATGCGCCTGCAGGGAGCTTCAGGTTCCTTTGACCGTTATCGGCAACGGCTCCAACCTGCTCGTTTCCGACAGCGGAATCAGAGGCTGCGTACTTAAAATCGGTACCAATATGTCAGCAATTACCCTCGAAGAAAACGGTGTTATTTCCTGCCTTGCCGGAGCTCCTCTTTCCGCTCTTTCCGTATTTGCAATGAAAAATTCCTTGACGGGTCTTGAGTTTGCTTACGGTATTCCCGGTACTGCAGGCGGTGCTCTTTTTATGAATGCCGGTGCCTACGGCGGCGAATTCAAAGACGTTATTGTTTCTGCTGACCATATTGATTCAAACGGTAATATCGTTACCTTGCAAAAAAATAATATGCAGCTCGCTTACCGTTCCAGCGTATATTCTTCAATGAATTCCTGCATAGTAAGTATGAAGCTACAGCTTTCACGCGGTAACTCCCAAGACATAAAAGCAAAAATGGACGATTTTATGTCAAAAAGAAAATCCAAGCAGCCGCTTGAATACCCAAGTGCAGGCAGTGTATTCAAACGCCCCGAGGGCTATTTCGCCGGAGCGCTCATCGAGCAAGCCGGACTTAAGGGGTATTCGGTAGGCGGTGCCGCCGTCAGCGAAAAACACGCCGGATTTATTATCAACAAAGGCGGCGCTTCCTGCTGTGACGTTGAGCTGCTTATATCCCAAATCCAGCAAAAAGTTTTTGAAAATTCCGGAGTGCATCTGGAGTGCGAAATCAAAAAAATTTAAAGGAACTGAATTTTATGGACGTCGTTATTCTTACCGGCCTTTCCGGTGCCGGAAAATCCAATGCTACCCATGTGCTTGAGGATCTCGGCTACTATTGCGTCGACAATATGCCGCCGAAGCTTATTGAAAAATTCGCAGAATTTTGTATGCAATCAGGCGGTAAAATTTCAAAAATCGCTATCATTGCCGATATCAGAAGCGGCTCGGTTTTTGATGACCTCATTACTTCCGTCGATAAGCTACGCGCGTGGGGCTTTAAATGTAACACCGTATTCCTCGATGCCTCAGATGATGTTCTTATCAAAAGATATAAAGAAACTCGCAGAAAACACCCTCTGCTTACCGATGATAAGGTCGACGACTCACTTTCTCTTTCCGAAGCTATTAAAAATGAGCGCGCTTTACTCAAAATAGTCCGCGAAAACTCAGATTATATTCTCGATACCTCGCTGCTCTCGGTTAAGCAGCTCTCCGAGTGGTTCATCGGTACCTTTTCAGATTCTTCGGAAACAAGCATTCTTATTACGTGTACCTCTTTCGGTTACAAGTACGGTATTCCCACCGACGCAGACCTCGTTTTCGATGTGCGCTGCTTACCAAATCCCTTTTACATCCGCGAGCTCAAAGAAAAAACAGGACTTGATAAGTCGGTTTCGGACTACGTCTTTAAGTGGAAACAGTCCTCTGAGCTGCTCGAACGCCTCATTGATCTGATAGATTATTTACTGCCGCTCTATATTGAAGAGGGTAAGGGGCAGCTTACCATTGCTGTCGGCTGTACCGGCGGTAAGCACCGTTCGGTAGCCTTCGCCGAAAAAATTACCGCTCACATGAGAGGAAAAAACGTTAAATCGGTAATCAATCACCGCGACATTTTAAAGGTCGCTCCCTAATATATTCGGAGGTGCAAAATGTCCTTTTCAGCTTCTTTGAAAACTGAATTATCGGAAATTCCGGCACAATCCAAGGACGATCTGCGCGCTTTGGTTTACGGCTTCCTGCTCTTTTCAAAAGAGTTTTTGCCTTCCTCGATCACCGCCGTTTCCGATAGCCACACCATAATTACGATGATCTCCAAAGCTATCTCAAAGCTTACCTCTGTGCGCCCCGATATTACAAAAATTAGTCAAAAAAACGGTAAGTCCTCATTTAAACTTTCGGTAACCGATGGCGCTAAGGATATTCTCGCTTTTTTCGGACACAACGGTACCGAACCTTCAAGGCGGATCCTCAGGGAAAACCTCAAAAATGAGTCCTGTATTTCGCATTTTATCCGCGGCGCGTATCTCTCCTGCGGTTCCATTGCGGATCCCAACAAAATATACCGACTTGAGTTTTTGACCCTTTATATGAACCTTTCAAACGATCTTTCCGCTTTGCTCGGTGAGTATATTTCCCCTCCACGCTCCACCGTCCGACGCGGCGTTTATGCCCTCTACTACAAAGAAAGCGCTGCCATTGAGGACCTCCTCACTTATTGCGGGGCAGTGCGTTCCTCCCTTGAAATAATGCAGATAAAGGTCGTCAAAAACGTCAGAAACAAGATAAATCGCGTTACAAATTGCGAAACCGCCAACATCTCCAAGGTAGTTAATGCCGCCGTCACCATCAACAACGATATCGCTCTTATTCTCGAAAAAAAGAGTATTGAGTATCTCTCAGAGGACCTCCGAGAGCTTGCAATGCTGCGATACAATAATCCCGAAATGTCAATTCGCGATCTCGGCGAAAGCCTTAATCCGCCTCTTTCGCGTTCCGGAGTTTCTCACAGACTCAAACGCATTTCCGAGGCCGCTAAAAAATTACGCTAACCCATTTTTTTGTAAAGGGGGACTTGTCTTTGAGCTTCGTACACCTTCATCTTCACACCGAATACAGCTTGCTCGACGGCGCTTGCAGAATATCCGCGCTTTGCGATGCGGCAAAAAATCTCGGTCAAAACGCCGTTGCCATTACCGACCACGGTGTTATGTACGGTGTTGTCGATTTTTATAAGCAGGCTAAAAAATCCGGCATAAAACCCATAATAGGCTGCGAAGTTTACGTCGCTTCAAGGACTCGTTTCGATAAGGTACACAAGCTCGATTACAGTCACCATCTCGTTTTACTCTGCAAAGATAATTCCGGCTACCAAAACCTCATAAAACTCGTTTCTGCCGGATTTACCGAAGGATTTTATTCCAAACCGCGCGTCGATAAGGAGCTCCTCCGAAAATACAGCGGCGGACTTATTGCGCTTTCAGCTTGTCTTTCCGGTGAGATCCCACGTCTTTTACTCGCCGGAAACTATGACTCTGCAAAATCCGTTGCCTTGGAATACAGAGATATTTTCGGCGACGATAACTTTTTTATAGAAGTACAAAATCACTCGATTCCCGAACAGCTCAGGATTTTACCTCTCCTTTACCGCCTTTCCGATGAAACGGGAATCCCCCTCGTTGCAACTAACGACTGCCACTACATCGAAAAAGAGGACAGCCGCGTTCAAAAGGCACTCGTTTGCATCCAAACCGGACATGCTCTTCAGGATGACAGCGATATGGAGTTTGCTACCGATGAATTTTTTATGAAAAGCGAATCCGAAATGCTCGAACTCTTCTCCGCAAGACCCTCTGCTGTCGAAAATACCCAGGCTATTGCCGACAGATGTAATGTCGATTTTGAATTCGGAGTCTACAAAATTCCCTTCTTTTCTTCGGGTGAAGAGATTGATAATCCCACACATTTCCGCAAGCTCTGCTTCGACGGTCTTGTGAAAAGATACGGCGAAAATCCCTCAGAGGAGCTCGTTTCCCGTCTTGAATATGAGCTTGAGGTCATCACCCGTATGGGTTATGTTGACTACTACCTCATCGTTTACGATTTTATCCGCCATGCTAAAAGTAAAAATATCTCCGTCGGTCCCGGA
This sequence comes from uncultured Oscillospiraceae bacterium, assembly GCA_904502045.1. GTDB lineage: Bacteria > Bacillota > Clostridia > Oscillospirales > Ruminococcaceae > RGIG8367. Next base: position 384 of record CAJGEB010000068.1, on the reverse strand, counting down.
AGAGGCTCCGGAGCTGCAAGTCTTGCCGCCTACTGCATAGGTATCACGGATATTGACCCCATCAAATATAATCTCCTCTTTGAGAGATTTCTCAACCCCGAGCGCGTAAGTATGCCCGACTTCGACATAGATTTCTGCTACGAACGCAGGGGCGAGGTCATCGACTATGTCATTCAGCGCTACGGCGAGGAAAAGGTAGCGCAGATAATCACTTTCGGTACCCTTGCTGCCCGCGCCGCCGTAAGAGACGTGGGCAGAGTTATGGGACTGCCCTACCAAACTGTTGACAGAATCTCAAAACTCATACCGATGGAGCTCCACATTACTATTGAACGCGCTCTTTCTATCTCCCCCGAACTCAAAGAGGCGTATAATTCCGACCCT
>CAJGEB010000067.1 GCA_904502045.1 uncultured Oscillospiraceae bacterium | reverse complement strand
TGAATTCGGGGTAGAGGTTTTCGATGACTATTTTACTCATTCAATGCACCTTCTTTCGCAGAGTCGCTAAGAGCCGCCTTGAGCCGATTTGCTATCGGCATTGAGTAGAGGCTGAAGAATATTGCAAGGGAGCCGCTCTGCAGAGCTTTTTCGCAAACGGCGGAAATCAACTCGTCGTAATCGGGATAAAGGTGTATTTTGTTCTCGTCCACACCGACGAGGGAGAGCCGCAGCGCAACGTCATACCCGCGAAGTCCGCCGATGAAGATGTTTTTCACGTCGGGCGACCTGAGGGAGTCGAAATCCACGTCAAAAAGCCACGAAATATCCTCGCAGCCGCGGGTAATTTTGGGATCCGTTATCATTAAAACAACGTCTTTTTCGCCCGATATTCTGCCGACGTAGGCAAGACTCTGGGAACCTGAAATGGGGTTTTGGTCCTTAAACAGCAGCGAGAAAACGGAGCGGTTCCCCACAGAAAAGCTGCCGAATCTGCCCGTTTTTGAGGAAACGTCGGTCAAAAGCGCGGGGAGCTCCTCAAGCGCGACACCGACCTCGCGGCAGACGGCTGCGGCGGCAGAGAAATTGTAAACGTTAAAGAGGCTGTCGGCGGGAATCGGAAGGGTAATTTCCCCGATTCCGTCGGAAAAAGTGAAGCTACCCGACTCGAAATCCACCGAAACGGCTTTGTATTTTGCATCGGGGAGTGCAAATCCGCACTCGGAGCAGTGAGCGTGTCCTATATGATGATAGTGGTAAAAATCAAAATTCAGTCTGTGCAGACAAACGGGACAGGCAATCGCGTCGCAAACGGTATTCACGCAAACGTCGGAGCTGCGGTCGGTTCCTTCAACAGAAAAAAACACCCTATTATTTTTCCCCTTGCCAAGCATACCCGATATAACGTCGTCGCCGTTGAGTACGAGAGCAGTCTTTTCGGGGAGATAGTCGTTTATCTTATCAAAAATAAACTCGCTGTGTCCGTTTCGCATTATCGAGTCACGGAACAGGTTGGTGCATACTATAAAATCGGGAGTAAAGTGCGGGTAAATGTACTGCGACGACCGCTCGTCTACCTCAAAAACCGCAATATCAGCCTTAGTTTTTCCGCCGAGTGAGCACTCCTTAACAAGCGCGGAAACAAGTCCCGGAGCCATATTCGACCCCTCAGAGTTGTTAATTACCCTCTTGCCCCAGCCGCGCAGTGCGGTAGTTATCAGATTCGAGCAGCTCGTCTTACCGTTCGTTCCCGTTACACATATTACCGTTTTTGGAAGTACAAATCTCGCAAGTGCATCGGGACATATCTTCAGCGCGATTATTCCCGGAGTGTTGCTTCCGCGCCCGATTACCCTGAGTGCAATTTGAGCCGCTTTCGCTACCATAACCGCTATCAAAAAGCGCAGCTTTCCCATATCATCATACCTTTCCGTGAAATCTACCCTAAATTATACCCCATCTCCGCACTAAAATCAAGGCGATTGCAAAATCCCCGCTGCCCCGAAATATTCCCCGCGGTCCTTGACCGCGGACTTCCGCGCGACGTGCTCGCGGCGGAAGGGAGTTTTGCTTTGCAAAACAGGAATATTTCGGGGCAGCGGGGATATGGTGCGGATTAAATCAATTTAATTTTGAGTGGCTTGTGAAAAATTTGAGCAAAATCTATTACAGATTTAGTACCGCGGCTTTTACCGTCCCAAAAGCAAATAATATAATCGCTGATTTCGACCATATATTTATTTCTCAACGGACCCGCGCGTTTACCGAACCTATTCCAATCGGCAGGGTAAAGTTCGAGGTTAAAGCTGTTTTCGGCGGCATATTTTTCTCCGAGGGAATCGGCGCCCCTGCAATTACCCGAAACAAAAACGAGAGTATATTTTAGGCGTATGTTGCTGATACAAAAATCAATGTATTTTTTGGCTTCTCGGTAGTTATCATAGTTTCTGCTGCCTGCTATTAAAACCCGCTTTATCATAAAATCACCCAAATACAATTTTACTATTTAACGATAGTAAAATCAATACTATTCTTTGATAGTACATATACTTAAAATAGCGAGGTGAAGGTATGTACTATCCGAGATTAAAGGATTTGAGAGAAGATAATGATTTGGTACAGAAGCAGGTAGCAGGGGTGCTTGGAATAGACCAAAGGGTGTATAGTAATTATGAAACGGGGAAGAGGGAGATACCGACTCGCTTTGTAGTTGAGCTTGCAAAGCTTTACAAAACCTCTGCGGACTACATTCTCGGACTGACTGATGAGATAAAGCCGTACAGTAAAACGAAAAAGAACACCTCTTTATAAGAAAGGGGATTGTTATGATAGTATTTGACAGATTGTGGACTACTATGAAGCAGAAAGGCTTTTCGACATACAGGTTGAGAGAAAAGTGCGGAATTGACAGCAAAACGATACGGCGGCTTAAAGCGAATGAGAATATAGAAACGAAAACGATTGATAAAATTTGCGCGGCGTTAGATTGTAAAATCGAAGATATTGCGGAATTTGTAAACAACAAGGGTAGCCAATTATAAAAAGATGGAAGAGGTAAAAGTTAGCGGTTTACCGAATGCTTGGCTTATATAAAGAAAAAACCACGGAATCAATCCGTGATTTTTTTATGTTTAAAAATTGGATTTACATCTCCGTAAAGACTTGCTCTGAAGGAACAAAATCTTCCGATTACTGTTGCTAAAATAATATATAATAATGCCTTTCCCGAGAAAAGCTCAAAAAAGAGGAAAACCGTCGCAACGGGACATTTAGTAACAGCACAAAACAGCGCCGCCATACCTACGACTGCACCAAGCGGAATCGGAATACCTAACAGCACCGATGCAGCTGAGCCAAATGCGGAGCCTATAAATAAAGAAGGAATAATTTCTCCGCCCTTGTAGCCGAATCCCATAGTAATTGCCGTTAAAATCAGCTTAAGAACAAAAGTCTCGTTTTTTACCGTTTCTTGCTCAAAAATTCGGTATATCCCCTCAATAGAGCTGCCGTTATACTCATTATTACCGATGAAATATGTAATTAAAACCACAAAACATCCGCCTATAAATATCCTCAGATAATCATTTTTTAGTATTTTTTGGGACAATACAGAAGTATATCGCAAAGTTTTACAAAAGAGATAACCGATAACCGCCGCCAATAGTGAGATTAAAAGGATTTTAAGTAACAGTATCAGATTGAACTGTCGGGCAATACTAATCTCAAACCTTTCAGCTTCCACCTTAAAAAACTGCGCAACAGCAAATGCGGACAATGACGCTATGATACACGGATAAAACTCAGATATCCTGTTTTTTGAAACTCTTACGACTTCAAGGCTGAAAACCGCTGCTGCAAGAGGAGTACCGAATACAGCCGAAAACAGTGCGGCCATACCGCAAAGCACCAAGGTATTTTGCTTTTTTGAATCAAGCTTTAAAATTCTTGCTACCGTTTCGGCAATACCGCCGCCTATCTGAATCGCCGAGCCCTCTTTTCCGGCAGAGCCGCCGCAAAGATGTGTAAGAGATGAGGCGATAAACATACCGACAGAAAGACCCTTAGGAATTTTTTTATCGCTTTTTGCCGACTCAAAAATGTAAACTGCACCTACATGGCCTATTTTTAAAATACGATATACCGCAACACTCAAGAGTCCGGCTATCGGCAAAAAATACAACAGCCAGCTGTTCTTTTCGCGAAGCAAAGTTACAAAGCTTATGCTTTTTGAAAACAACGCTCCGATAGCACCGCAGGCGATGCCTATAAGTAACCCCAATACCGTCCATAAAAACAGAGGTTTCAGATATTTCTTAAGCTTCTTCATTTCCATCACCTCTTCTATTTGATATTATATGATTATATCATAAATAATGATATTTTCAATTCGTTTTCAGATAGTTTTGTTGCAAAATCAAAAGGACTTGGAGAGCCAAGTCCTTTTGATTTATATAAGGCATAAATTTGATTACAAACAGACCGTAATTATTAGTTAAGAGCCTCGCTGACAGCAACCGCACAAGCAACAGTCATACCAACCATGGGGTTGTTACCGACACCGATGAGTCCCATCATTTCAACGTGAGCGGGAACGGAGGAGGAGCCTGCAAACTGAGCATCGCCGTGCATTCTTCCCATGGAGTCTGTGAGACCGTAGGAAGCAGGACCTGCTGCAACGTTGTCGGGGTGGAGGGTTCTTCCCGTACCGCCGCCGGAAGCAACGGAGAAGTACTTGACGCCGTTTTCGTTAGCCCACTTTTTGTAGGTACCTGCAACGAGGTGCTGGAATCTTGTGGGGTTGGTGGAGTTTCCGGTGATGGAAACGTCAACCTTCTCAAGACGCATGATAGCAACGCCTTCCAAAACGTCGTTAGCGCCGTAGCAACGAACCTTAGCCTTGTCACCGTCGGAGAAGGCTATCTCGCGAACAACGGAAACGTTACCGGTAGTAAAATCGAATTCGGTCTCAACGTAGGTGAATCCGTTGATTCTGGAGATGATATAAGCAGCATCCTTGCCCAGACCGTTGAGGATTACTCTGAGGGGCTCTTTTCTTGCCTTGTTAGCGGTTCTTGCGATACCGATAGCGCCTTCAGCAGCAGCGAAGGACTCGTGTCCTGCCAAGAAGCAGAAGCAGTTAGTTTCTTCGCGAAGGAGCATAGCGCCAAGATTACCGTGTCCGAGACCTACAGCTCTCTGTTCGGCAACGGAGCCGGGTACGCAGAAAGCCTGGAGACCGATTCCGATAGCTTCGGAAGCGTCGGCAGCCTTAGCAGCACCCTTTTTGATAGCGATAGCGGTTCCGAGAGTGTACGCCCAAACGGCATTTTCGAAAGCGATGGGCTGAACTCCCTTAACTATTTTTTCAACGTCGATACCTTTGCTGAGGCAAAGATCTCTCGCGTCCTCGAGGGATTTGAATCCGTACTCTTCGAGGCAAGCATTGATTTTGGACAATCTTCTGTCCTTACCTTCAAAATTAGCCATACTTACAATACCTTCCTCTCTTATTCTTCACGGGGATCGATGTATTTGGCAGCACCGTCGTAGCGGCCGTAAACACCGATATTTTTCTCGTAAGCGGTCTTGGGATCCACGCCGTGACGGATGTCCTCCATCATTTTACCGAGTCTTACGAACTTGTAGCCGATAGCTTCATTTTTATCGTCGAGAGCGACGGAGATGATGTAGCCCTCAGCCATTTCGAGATAGCGGACGCCCTTTACGTTGGAGCTGAAGATGGTTCCGACCTGCGAACGCAAGCCTTTACCGAGGTCTTCGAGTCCTGCACCGATGGGAAGACCGTCTTCGGAGAAAGCGGTCTGAGTACGGCCGTAAACGAGCTGCAGGAATATCTCTCTCATAGCAACGTTGATAGCGTCGCAAACGAGGTCTGTGTTAAGGGCCTCAAGGAGGGTTTTTCCGGGGAGTATCTCGCCCGCCATAGCTGCGGAGTGAGTCATACCGGAGCAACCGAGAGTCTCAACGAGAGCCTCTTCGATAATACCGTTTTTAACGTTAAGGGTGAGCTTGCAGGTACCCTGCTGAGGAGCGCACCAGCCGATTCCGTGGGAAAGACCGGAGATATCAGCTATCTGATACGCCTTTACCCACTTACCTTCTTCGGGAATGGGAGCCGGACCGTGATGGGGTCCCTTAGCTACCGTACACATTCTCTCAACTTCATGAGAACAATTCATTAATATTTCTCCTTTCTGGGATCAAAATAACCACGTACATAACTATTATACTACGGCTTGTCCGCATTATCAAGAGAGG
>CAJGEB010000066.1 GCA_904502045.1 uncultured Oscillospiraceae bacterium | reverse complement strand
TTATTCAGCTTCAAGAGTAACAAGGACGATTTCGGGGTAGTTAAAGAGTCTGAGAGGGAGTCTGCTGTGACCGAGTCCGCGGCTGATAACCATAGCGGTATTCTCGCAGTAGTGTATTCCGGAGGTATACTTTGGGAAAAGTCCCTCACCGGGAGAAAAAAGCGGACCGATGAACGGGAGCCGCCACTGACCGCCGTGAGCATGACCTGAAAAAACGAGGTCTGCGCCGAGAGAAGCGTAATCCTTGAGGTCTTCGGGGTAATGCGAAAGGAGTAACGAAAACTCGTCTTCGGAAAAGAGCTCCTGTATCATGGGGGTGTGGGTGGAGTTACGCACCGCATCAAAACCCACTATCGCTATCTTTTCACCGTTTTTTTCGAAATAGCCCTTTTCGTATTCAAGGACCTTTACACCGAGTGCAGTCATCTCATCTCGCAGTTGGGAGTAGGAATGCAATACTTTAAGTTCATGGTTACCGGGGGAAAAATATACCGGAGCATTAAGCTGTCTGATTAAAGAGAGGGTACATTCGCGGTCATTTTTTCTTTCGTCTATGAAGTCGCCGGTCATAACGACGATGTCGGGTTCGAGAGCATTGATTTTCTCGGCAAGTGTAGAGTTATCCTTCCCGAAATACTTGTTGTGAAGGTCAGAAAGGTGTACTATTTTAAATCCGTCAAACCCTCGGGGAAGTTCATCGGAAGAAAAAGAGATGCGGGTAACGGTGAGGAGATTATTTTGCAGATAACAAAAGATGACTAAAAGGATAATAATTAAAGCGATGGATATTGAAAGCACTACGATGTTTTTGGGCGAGGAAAATGCAGAAAGTATTTTAATAGCAGACACCTTCTTCGGTAATATAGAAATAGTATAGCATAAAAATTTTTGGGATTCAATTGCCTTGATTAATTTTTACAATTATAGACAATAAAAATGGCGAAATATAAACAAAACGTTGAAAAAAATTTAAAGGTTAATAATGTATTTGATTATTGAAAAAAATGAGGTATAATGTAAAGTATAAAAATATGCGTATGCGGGGGAGAAAAACGAATGGAAAATTATGTATCTGAATCATTGGAGTTTTTAAGAGGTTTCGATAGTGAAGTATCGGACGCGATGAATGAGGAATTCAAAAGACAGAAAAGAAATATTGAGCTTATAGCATCGGAGAATATCGTATCTTCTGCGGTATTGTCTGCGATGGGAAGCGTACTTACGAATAAATATGCGGAAGGATATTCCGGACGCAGATATTACGGCGGATGCGAGAAGGTAGACGTTGTTGAGGATATCGCGATAGCAAGAGCGAAGAAGCTGTTCGGAGCCGATCACGTAAACGTACAGCCTCACCCGGGAGCGCAGGCTAACCTTGCGGTATATTTTGCACTGCTCAACTACGGAGATACCGTACTCGGAATGAGTCTTGCTAACGGCGGACACTTAACTCACGGTTCGAGCGTAAATATGTCGGGAAAGAACTACAACTTTGTAGCGTACGGACTTGACCCTGTAACCCAGCAGATAGATTATGATGAGGTAAGAAGACTTGCGATAGAGAATAAGCCGAAGCTTATAGTAGCGGGAGCGAGTGCATATCCGAGAGCAATAGATTTCAAGAAGTTCAGAGAGATAGCTGACGAGGTCGGAGCCTACTTTATGGTAGATATGGCTCATATTGCAGGACTCGTAGCAGCAGGACTCCACATGTCGCCGGTACCTTATGCAGACGTAGTAACCACAACTACCCACAAGACTTTGAGAGGACCCCGCGGCGGACTGATAATGTGCCGTGAGGAGCTTGCAAAGCAGATAGACAAAGCGATATTCCCCGGAACACAGGGCGGACCGCTTATGCATATAATTGCGGCGAAAGCAGTATGCTTTGGCGAGGCTCTTACAGATGAGTTCAAGCAGTATCAGAAGAACGTAGCTGATAATGCAAAGGCGCTCGGAAACGCGCTGATGGCAAGAGGATTTGATCTTGTATCGGGAGGAACCGATAACCACCTGCTTTTACTTGATCTTCGCAGCATGAATATAACGGGAAAAGATCTTGAGAAGAAATTGGACGAGGTATATATTACCGTTAATAAGAATGCTATCCCGAACGATCCTGAGAAGCCTGCAGTAACGAGCGGAGTAAGAATCGGAACTCCCGCGGTAACGAGCAGAGGAATGGGAGTAGCAGAGATGGAGAAGATAGCAGAGTACATTTACCTTGCGGCTACTGATTTTGAGAATAGTGCCGATAAGATAAGAGCGGGAGTAGAAGAGCTCTGCGGAAAGTACCCGATATACAGATAAGGAGAAGGCTGTAATGGCTATATTCAGAGGAGACGTATTTTCAAAAACGTTGCCGATGGAAATGGGAGTAACTGTAATAATGCCGGGAGACAGGCTCATGGGAGTAAACCATGAGCCTGCAAAGGTTTTATATTTATTACACGGACTTACGGATAACAATTCGGCATGGGGCAGGTTTACGAATATAGAGAGCTACCTGCACGGGAAAAATGTTGCGGTAGTAATGCCGGACGGAAATCACGGATTTTACACCGACGGAAAGATGAGCGGAGCATACTTCACATATATAAGTAAGGAGCTGCCGAGTCTTGTTGAGGATATGTTCAGGATAAGCGCGCGGCCTGAGGACACGTATATAGGCGGACTTTCGATGGGCGGATACGGCGCGCTTAAATGTATACTTACCTATCCTGAGCGGTATGCGGGATGCGCGGCATTTTCCTCGCTGACCGATATAAAGGAGTACATACATTCCGGCGACGTGATAGCAAAAAGGATAGGAAATGCGCTGTTTGGTGAAGGCAAGGAGCCTACCGAGAGTGACGACTTGTTTAAACTTGCGGAAAAATGTGCGGCAGAAGGCAAACGGCTTCCTGAAATATATATGAGTTGCGGTAAAGGTGATGTCCTTTACAGGCAAAACGTGCGTTTTGCAGAGCATCTCAAGGAGCTTAATATAAAATCGGAATTTGATGCATGGGAAGGAGTCCATGACTGGAAATTCTGGAACGAATCGATACAAAAGGCGATAAAAAAATTCTTCGGTTAAAGAGGAGTGATAGCGATGAATTCGCCTCTTGCGGATAAAATAAGGCCTGAAAGTCTTGAGGAAGTAGTGGGACAGAGGCATATATTGGGAGAGGGTAAGCTGCTGAGTAAAGTAGCGGCATCGGGCGGTACTCCTAATATGATATTTTACGGTCCCCCCGGAGTCGGAAAGACTACCGTTGCGAGAATACTTGCGAAAAAAGCTAATAAAAAGCTGTGCAAGCTCAACGGAACTACTGCGTCGACATCTGATATAAAGAGTATAATAGATAACCTAAATACCTTTGAGGGAATAAACGGCGCGCTTCTTTATTTGGACGAGATACAGTACCTGAATAAAAAGCAGCAGCAAACGCTGCTTGAGTTTATGGAGGACGGAAGAATATCCCTTATCGCATCCACAACCGAGAACCCGTATTTTTATATATATTCAGCAATACTGAGCAGAAGCACGGTAATGGAGTTCAAGGCCGTGGAGCCTGAAGAGATAGAGAAGGCGCTGGTGAAAGCAAAGGGCGTACTTGAAGAGGAGTACGGTGTAAATGTAATTGACGAAGAGGGAGTGCTTGAATACATCTCGCATGCCTGCGGAGGAGACGTAAGGAAATCTATAAATTCCTTTGAGATGTGTGCGCTTTCGGCGGGAGTAACCGAGAGGAAAGAGGTAAGGCTTTCTATAGAGGACGCCAAAACGGTATCACAGCGAAACAGTGCAAGATACGACCGTGACGGAGATGCGCATTATGATATACTGTCGGCGTTTCAGAAGTCGATACGAGGCTCGGATGAGAATGCGGCGCTGCATTATTTGGCGCGGCTTTTGACGGCGGGGGACTTAATTTCGCCTTGCAGAAGAATACTTGTGACAGCGAGCGAAGATATAGGACTTGCGTATCCGAATGCGATAGCAGTAGTAAAAGCGTGCGTGGACAGTGCGATGCAGCTTGGACTTCCCGAAGCGAGAATACCACTTGCAGAGGCGGTAATATTTTTGTGTACGCTTCCGAAATCGAACAGTGCGATATGCGCGATAGATGAGGCGATGGCTGATATAGAAAAAGGGGAATACTCGGACGTACCTCAAAATCTGAAGGACGCACATTACGGCGGAGCAGAGAAGTTGGGACGCGGACTTGAGTACAAATACCCGCACAATTACCCGGGAAATTACGTAAAGCAGCAATATCTGCCGGACAGAATAAAGGATAAGAAATACTACCGCTTCGGAGATAATAAAACCGAGAGAGCAGCTTATGAATACAGAAAAAAGCTGCTTGAGGGTAGTGAAAAATGAAACAACGGGAGCTATCTTGCGGTAGCTTCCGTTTTTGATAATAATTGATTGAAGTGGATATAAAGGTGTGGTATAATTAAGATTAAGAATAAAAAGGTGGGATTTTTTTGAAAAAGATTTTTTCTTTTTTGGTAGTCGTTTTGGTACTGTTTTTGGTGGTCGGATGCAGTACCGATATTAAAAGATACATCTTCAGCGCACAAGGGGTAGATATAACTCTCAGAGTTGACGAGAGCCTTGTTGCATATCCTGAAGAAAAGGAAAATGATTCCCAAATTGCATTTTTTGATGCAGAAACCAATAACTTCAAAGGCATTATTACGGTAACTTCGGTTGAGGGAGAAAAAACTCTCGGTGAACTGGGCAAGGACTATTTTTATAAATGGGAAGAGTTAAAAAAGACTGCAATATCTGAAAAGTTGGTTTTTGCTGAGGATGAAGGGGATGGAAGGGCGCCGTATTATTATTTTGTAATATATGACAGAGCGGTAGGTGCGGTAGTGACCGGCAGGTTTGATGCAAGCGAAAATGAGCGCAATGACGTGATGTTACTTGCGAGTTCGATTTATTTAGGTAAGATTTCGCAAATAAGCTAAATAAATAATCTGAAGGGTAAAAGCAATGATTCGAAGTAGAGTAAAAAAAGAGGTAAAGGAAATAAAAATACTGCTCAGGTCGATACCGACAACGGTAGTAACATTGTTTGTGGTAAGTGTAATTTGTATGAATCTTTTGGCGAACAAAACATTGTTACAGCTTGAATGGATAGCGCTTGACGGAGGAATACTGATTTCGTGGTTATCGTTTATGTGTATGGATATCATTACGAAGCATTTCGGACCGAAAGCGTCGAATCAGATATCGGTACTTGCGGTAATAATAAATTTACTTACCTGTTTAATATTTTTTGTAGCGAGTATAATACCGTCCAGTGCAAGTGATTACACGGCATTTGACAATATATTCGGCGGAACGTGGTTTATTTTACTGGGAAGTACCGTGGCATTTTTAGCATCTGCGGTAATTAATAATATGCTGAATTGGATTATCGGAAAGCAGTTCAGGCGAGCTCCGGACGGAAAGATGGCGTATGCGGTGAGGAGTTATGTATCCACCTTCGCGGGACAGTTTATAGATAACTTTATATTTTCGATAATAGTGTTTGTAATATTTGCTCCGATTTTCTGGGACGGCTTTTCGTGGACTGTTCTGCAGTGTGCGATGTGTGCGCTTGCGGGAGCTGTTGCGGAGGTGCTGATGGAGATAGCATTTTCGCCTATCGGATACAAGATTACGAAGAAGTGGAAAGAGAACGAGGTCGGTAAAGAGTACTTGGAGAGCAGAGAGAGGGTGTAAGGAATGAAGGTGTTGATTACCGGTACGTCGCAGGGAATAGGAAAAGCGATCGC
>CAJGEB010000065.1 GCA_904502045.1 uncultured Oscillospiraceae bacterium | reverse complement strand
TCGGTCTTTTCCCATATCTCAGGTTCATTCTCCCTTATCCAGTTCGAACGCGACGCCTTTCGCGAGGAAAGTGCCGTATCAGTCATTCCAACCGCACCGAAACATAATCTTTCAAATGCAGGAAGCGGCTTCTTGCACTCGGCAGTCCTTTGGTCGAGCCACAAAAACACCGGTCTTAACGGCCTGCCCTCTTTGTCAAGATTTATGAAGGAGTCCCTCAAGGTAGTAACCGTTACCGCGATAACGTCTTCCCACGCCTCAGGATTCCTCATCTTCAGCGCTTGCGATGCCTCACATAATACATTGAAATAAAAATCCGGTTCCTGCTCTGCCCACCCCGCATTTCTTGAAAAATAAGGCGGATTAAAAGTAACCTTTTCCTTATCAATTATATTACCCGCACGGTCAAACAGCAGTCCCCGCATACTTTGGGTTCCGCAATCAAACGTGAGTATTACAGGCTCGCGACCCTTCACAGCTATCTCTCCCCGCTCCAAATTTTTTTACTTTCTTCTTATTCCTCTCTTCTTTTAACCTTACCGCTCAGCGCTATAAGTACCTGTGCGGGAAGGTAGAAAAACCACGACAAATTAAACGGCATAAACAGTATCTTATAAACAATCGAGCTTTCCGGAATTTGCAGATACAGCTGACTCATAACCTGAAGTCCGATAACGGTATCGCAAAGCAAAAACAGCACGAGTCCGACAGCGAAAAGTCTGCCTTTTTTAAACACGGTAAACGCCTCGATAATGTTAACAAAGAGGTTTGCGTAGTAGCAAACTGATACCGCAGCCAGTACATCTAATTTATCCTTTAGTATAATTACCGCCGCCAATTCTATGGCTACCGTTAAAGCTACCCTCGCAACCAATATTTTTTTATTCCTGCTCTCTAAATGCAGCTTTATTGCGTACATAGTCTGCGCAAGGGTAAAAAACACCATTCCCCACAGACGCTGTATCGGTGAGCAGACTACTAAAAACACATCCGCCGCTACCGTGCAGGCAAGTCCCGCCACAATAAAGGTGCTACTTCTCTTCAAATTAACAAGCGCATACACAAAACACAGCGCAATCGCCGCAAATGACGACACCACTAAAAGCTTTCCGCTCTCTTTCAATATCAACACGTATAATATCAGCTCTGTCAGCAGAAATCCCGACAAAAAAATCAAATGCTTTCTGTTTTCCATCAATTTATTTTCCTTTTTCAGTTATTCAAATGCAGTAAAAAAGCGGCAAGGCAGAGCTTGTCGCTTTTTGGCGTCGCTAAGAGGAGTCGAACCTCCGGCCTACCGCTTAGGAGGCGGTCGCTCTATCCAACTGAGCTATAGCGACTTATCTCTTTCTCATATTCAGCTATTATATTCTACACAAACTCCGCCTTTTTGTCAATATCAAAACTGCGGCTCCCCGCACATTACTGCACAGGGAGCCGTTTTTATTATTTATTATCGGAATTGAAAAGTCGCATTATATCTATCCAGCCGCTGTCCTCTTCGGAATGTGCCGACTGCTTGGGGGGAGCACTGTCCTCTGCTACCGGTGCTGCATCGGGAAATTCAGAGCTGCTCTCTGCCTGCTCCGGCTCATTTTCAGTCTGCTCCGGCTCCGCCTTCTTTATCGGTATATTAGGCTTTTCTCCGTCAAATCCCGTCGCTATTACCGTTATCCTCATCTCGTCTTCCATATTTTCATCAAATGCAAGTCCGAAAATAAGGTTTACGTCAGGATGTGCCGCCTCCTGTATCATCGTTGCCGCTGTTTCTACTTCCTCAAGGTCCACATTGGGAGACGTTGTGAAGTTTATAATTACTCCGCGTGCTCCGTTTATAGAGGTTTCAAGCAACGGACTCGATATCGCTGCCTGTGCTGCCTGCGCCGCCTTATCGGGTCCCTGAGCGGAACCTATTCCCATGTGAGTATATCCCGCGTTCTTCATTATCGAGGATACGTCCTCAAAGTCGAGGTTGATTACTCCGATTACATTTATAAGGTCAGATACGCTCTGTACGCCTCTTCTCAAAACCTCGTCGGCTTCTCTGAACGCGTTAAGTACGGTTATTTTCTCAGATATAAGCTTAAGTCTTTCGTTCGGAATAATAAGCAATGCATCTACGTGCTCTCTGAGGGCTGCAATTCCCATCTCCGCCTGCTTCATCTTGTTTCTACCCTCAAACGCAAACGGCTTCGTTACGATTCCGACCGTAAGTATGCCCTTATCCTTTGCTATCTCAGCAACTACCGCAGCCGCTCCAGTACCGGTTCCGCCGCCCATTCCGGCTGTAATATACACCATCTCGGTGCGCTCAAGTGCAGCAGCTATTTCCTCGCGGCTCTCCTCTGCGGCCTTTTGTCCGATTTCAGGATTTCCGCCCGCTCCTCTTCCTTTTGTAAGCTTTTCGCCTATCTGTATTTTATGAGTAGCTTTAGAAACCATCAATGCCTGTTTATCTGTATTCACCGATATAAATTCAACGCTCTTCATACCGGCTTCTATCATTCTGTTTACAGCGTTTCCTCCGCCGCCACCGACTCCGACGACCTTTATCGATACTACTTTTTCTATGTCCTCACCTATTGAAAAATTTGTTAACATCCACGCTACCTCCCAAACAGAAGCTCGTACTTTTCCTACTTCCGATTCATATTTTTAATATTATAACACATTAATTCTAATTGTAAAAGATTTTTTTTAAAATTTTATTGATTTTCTTCAATTTCTCCGTCTTTTATTACTCTGTAAGATACTGTTCCGGGATTTTTGGCATTTACATAATATTTTTGATAGTCGGTCAGGTATTCCTCCATTATCTTTTTCGACATCGTAAGCTTATAATCTATCTGCGTTTCATTGCCTATCGCTACCGTTATTCTTCCCGAACATATTATCTGTATATCTTGTCTGTTTGTAATATCAACATAGCTTACTTTTTGCAGGTCCGCTTTCTTGACCGCATTAACGACACTTTTCATCGTTGCCAAAATTCCCTTGTACTCTTCAAGCTCATCTTCATACCTCAGCTTCGCCTCAAGGTACTTCTGTCTTTCTTCTTTATCGCTCGTTTCAGGTTCCACCGGCTTTACAGGAGGCTCCTTGAGTCCCTTTACTATAGTTACTCCATACGGCTCCCTTACCAGTTCCTCCTCAAGAATGCTTCCGTTTATATCTATAAGAGTATACCCCTTCTCCGTTTCATAACACACCGCCGGTCTTCTTTGGGTTATCACTATCCTTATCGTATCGGGATACTTTCTCTTTATCTCCACCTTTTCTATGTACGGATACTTATCCTTAAGCTCGCTTTCTATCTTCTTTTTATCTATACTGAACAGCTTGTCCCCCGCTTGTATTCCGCTCGTAACCACTATATCCTCAGGTATATACTTCGATACTCCCGTTACCTCAACATATTTTACCTCAAACAAATAATTCGCACAAATAAAAGCTCCGACCACAGCTATAAACAGCACAAGCAACAGGTAAAACACCGTTATTTTACGATGTTTCACCCGTTTCCTGCGCTGTGTATCGGGACTTCTCTGCTTATCCCGCGACACTTTTATTTGGCTGTACCCGTTTTTCTTTAGCATCGCTCTTTATCCTCTTATTACTCTTCCTCCGAGCGAGCTGAGTACCTTGTCAAAATCCTCGTAACCTCGCTCTATATGTGATATTTCATAAATCTCGCTTTTACCCTTTGCCGCAAGCGCCGCCACTACAAGTGCAGCTCCTCCGCGCAAATCCGTGCATCTCACTGCTGCTCCCGTTAAGCGCTCCACTCCTTCAACTACCGCTATCTTTCCCTCTACCTTTATATTTGCACCTAATCTTCTCAGCTCTCCGACATGTCGGTATCTGTTCTCAAAAATCGTTTCCACAAACATACTGTTGCCTTTTGCTACCGTTGCAAGTGCCATAAGAGGAGCCAGTGCATCTGTGGGAAAACCCGGATACGGCATAGTCCTTACATTTTTAAAGGCTCGCAATCTGCCGTCCGCTATTATCCTTATTGTATCATCATTATATTCAATCTTGCAACCCGCTTCGATAAATTCGGGAATTACCGCTCCCAGACTCTTCGGGTCTGCATTTATTAACGTAATATCTCCCTGTGTTACCGCTGCTGCCGCCATATATGTTGCCGCAACTATTCTGTCAGGCATTACTCTGTGGCTTGCTCCGTGGAGTCTTTCTCTGCCCTCTATGATTATCCTACTCTCTCCCGCACCGCGAATATCAGCTCCGCAGCTGCTCAGAAAATTTGCAAGATCCACTATCTCAGGCTCCATTGCCGCATTATTTATTACCGTTATTCCGTCCGCAAGAGCTCCCGCAATCATAATATTTTCGGTAGCTCCCACACTCGGAATTGATAAATTTATATTGCTTCCGTGTATCCTTCCTTTTACCTTACAATTTAAAAATCCGTACTCCTCACTTATTTCAACTCCCATTTTTCTCAGAGCCGTTAAATGAAGATCTATCGGTCTTGGTCCGAGCTCACAGCCGCCCGGTAACGAAAGGCTCGCCTGCTTACATCTCGCTGCAATGGCTCCCAAAAATACTATCGACGAGCGCATTTCCCGCATCAGATTGTCAGGTATACTGCAGCCTGTCAGCTCACGGGAATCAACGGTCATTACGTTGCCGTCCATCTCTACCTTGCACCCAAGATACCTGAGTATATCCGATGCCGCTTCTATATCGGAAAGCCGCGGACAATTTTCTATTACACAGACATCACCCGTTAAAATAGTCGCCGCCAATATCGGCAACGCACTGTTTTTGGCTCCTTGAGTTTTTACCTCTCCGCTCAGCCGTCTTTCGCCTTCTACTATGTATTTTGCTGTTTCCGAATGCTCCGATATACTATTCACCATTTCCGCAACCTTTCACACCTTTTTCAAATTTATCTTCCGAGGTATTCTATGCAAAAGCTTGCAATTCGGTGAAAATTACCCTATTTTGATTTGAGAGTATTTAAAATTTCCTCGTATATCCTCTTGTTCGTGTCGAAGATAGCCATCTTGTAGGCATTCTCTCCGTATTCCTTCATCTTATCTTTATCCTTTATAAGCTCCTCAACCTTCTCTATGAGCACATCTCCGCTGAGGTCGCATTCCTCTATCATCAGCGCAGCTCCCTTTTCAACGAGCGCAAGTGCATTGTAGTACTGATGGTTTGAGGCTACGTTCGGCGAAGGAATCAGTATTGCCGTCTTTCCCGCCACAGTTATTTCACTTAAGGTTATTGCTCCTGCTCGGCATATTATTATATCCGCCGCCGCACAGCAGTCCGCCATATCCTTTATATATTCTCTTATATCAAGATTTTTCTCTTTGGCGGCATCAATTCCCTTTTCCCGCAAAAGCTCGGGGAACCACTCCTTACCATGCGCTCCGGTGGAATGTATGTGCTTGAAATTTTTATTATTCTTCACGTGCCATACCATAAAATCAGATATCGTTTCGTTTATCTTTTTTGCTCCCAGACTGCCTCCGTAGGAAAGCACGCATACCTCATCTTCGCCTATTCCGAGCTTTGCACGCGCTTTTGCTCTGTCAGCAAATATGAATTCCTCGCGAACAGGGTTCCCCGTCACAACGTAATCTATTCCAGCGGGAAGCCTATCCTTCGCCTGCTCAAACGCAAGCAATACCTTATCTACCCTTTTTACGAGATATTTCGTCGTCATTCCGGGAAATGCGTTTTGCTCATGGGTTACCGTCTTTATTCCGAGCTGTGCCGCTTTCGCCATTATCGGTGCACTGACGTATCCTCCGGTTCCGACAACAATATCAGGCTGCACCTTTTTTATTATCGCTTTTGCTCTGGCTCCGGCTCTCGTAATGTAACATACTGCTTTAAAATTATTCTTTATATTTTTCCAGGTCAGCCGCCTCTGAAATCCCTTTACCTTTATCTCCTCGAACGGATATCCCGCATCCTTTACAAGACGCGCCTCCATTCCGAGCGGACTTCCCGCAAAGGTTATTTTACTT
>CAJGEB010000064.1 GCA_904502045.1 uncultured Oscillospiraceae bacterium | reverse complement strand
TTTTGAAAACAAAAAAGTACGGGCAGAACAAACTGTCCGTACTTTTTGTTTTTGAGTTGATTCAGGAAAGAATTATTCCTGGTCCTGCTTCATCTTGGAGAAGCACTCGCTGCAGTAAACAGGACGGTCCTCTCTGGGCTTGAAGGGAACCTTAGCTTCGGCTCCGCAGGAAGCGCAGGTAGTGGTGAACATTTCCTTCTGCGTTCTGGATTTGTTTTTGCGGGCATCGCGGCACTCTTTGCATCTCTGGGGCTCGTTTACGAAGCCTCTTTCAGCGTAGAATTCCTGCTCGCCGGCTGTGAAAACAAATTCGGCTCCGCATTCCTTGCAAATCAGGGTTTTGTCTGCGTACATCGTTTTTACCTCACTTAGATTTTATTTTGCCCGTCGACATACAAAAACCGCGATTGTTTAGCAAGCAATGCATTTCGAGCCTAAGGGCATATCTGCAACCGTAATCGGTTGTCAACAAAAGGGTAGGGATTCGGTCAGGAAACAAAAGGTTTGACCGATTTTAGCTTTGTTCTAATCCGCTGAAGCGCGTTATCTATCGATTTTGGAGAAGTCGATAGACGATGAGCCATTGAATCGTAGGAAAATCCGTTGAGGTAAAGTTTGAGGGTTTCGAGTTCGAATTCGGACAAAATGGCGGAGATCTGCAGCTTTATAAGTTGATTAGTTTCCCGGCTAATAACGAAAGATACCGGATCGGTATTATCAAAATGAATACAAACATCCTCGGGGAGTAAAGTCTCACAATCGAGCGAAACACTGTCATTCAACGGACTGCGCTTTTTACTTGCGTTTGATTTAATAAAAGAAAGGATCCGATTTTTAACGCAGATGCTCGCGTAGGTGTTGAATGATGCTCCTTTGGAGTTGTCGAAAGTTTGGATAGCTTTAATAAAAGCGATCCAAGCCTCTTGGGAGATGTCATCGTAATCAAGACCTAAGCGGGACAAATTTTTACTGTCGAGCGACAGGGAAGCGACGCATTTTTGTAAAATTATCGTTAAGCTGTCGATATCGCTTAAGTCGGACGAAGCGTTCAAAAATTCAGAAGCCATCTGATTACGCACCTCACACATTGTAAAAATATAATAATACACAAAAATAATATTGTCAAGAAAAATTAAAATTTACAGTTAAAATTTACAGTAGTGATATTTGTATAATATTACCATAAAAATCGGAAAAAATATAAAAATAAAGGGCATGTGTAAAGAAAAAATACTTGACAGAGGCGGAGTGGGTGTAGTATAATATCATCAGTGTGAAAAATAGTGTGGAGGTAGTGAAAATGAGTCTTAATCCTGAGGTATCGGAACTGTTTGATTTTTATGGAGATATGCTTACCGAAAAGCAGAGGGATGCGATTCGTTTTTATTACGATGACGATCTTTCACTTGCGGAAATAGCGCAAAATTACGGAGTGAATCGTCAAGCGGTACACGACTCGATAAAGCGTGCGGAAGTAATGCTTTACGATATGGAGAATAAGCTTGGAATAGTTAGGAAAAGTAAGCGTCTTGATGAGGGGCTTGCACAGATAGCAGAACTTGCGAAAACGATAGAAAGCGTGAACCAAAAGCATAGCTTTTCTTCGGAGATATCCTCGCTTGCGGCTAAGATAGTTGCAATAGCAAAGGTGATTAACGAATAATTGTTTTGAGATAGATTTAAGGAGAAAATAATGGTATTTGAAGGACTTTCGGCGAAGCTGGAGGCTACATTTAGGAAGTTGAGATCAAGAGGAAAGCTTACCGAGGCAGACGTTAAGGAAACGATGCGAGAGGTAAGGATCGCACTGCTGGAGGCGGACGTAAACTATAAAGTAGCGAAACAGTTTGTCGCGGATGTAAGTGCGAGAGCGATAGGCGAAAACGTGATGTCGAGTCTTACTCCGGGACAGCACGTAATAAAGATAGTTAACGAAGAATTGACCAAGCTGATGGGAGAAACCAATGCGAGAGTCAATTTCACGACGAGGGTTCCGAACGTCATAATGATGTGCGGACTGCAGGGTGCAGGTAAAACGACACACGCGGGAAAACTTGCGCTCCACTTTAAGAAGCTTGGGAAAAGACCGCTTTTGGCGGCGTGCGATATATATAGGCCGGCTGCGATAGATCAGCTTAAGGTGGTCGGAGAAAAAGCCGGAGTACCCGTGTTTGAGATGGGTAAAGAGGATCCGGTAACGATAGCGAAAAAAGCGCTCAAGCACGCGGAAGATTACGGAAACGACGTGCTGATAATAGATACCGCGGGACGACTCCATATAGACGAAGAGCTGATGGAGGAGCTCGAGAGGATAAAGGAAGCGGTAAAGCCTGAGGAGATACTGCTTGTAATTGACTCAATGATAGGACAGGACGCAGTAAACACCGCACAGAGCTTTAACGAGCGTCTTGAGATAAGCGGAACGATACTGACGAAGCTTGACAGTGATACCCGAGGAGGAGCAGCGCTGTCGGTAAGAGCAGTAACGGGAAAGCCGATAAAGTTTATAGGAGTCGGCGAGAAGCTTGAAAATTTGGAGCCGTTTCATCCCGACAGAATGGCGTCGAGAATACTGGGAATGGGAGATGTGCTGTCGCTTATAGAAAAAGCGGAGCAGGAGATCGACGAAAAAACGGCTGAGAATATGACACGGAAGCTGCAGGAAAATTCCTTTGATATGAACGATCTGTTGGAGCAGATGAAGCAGCTGAAGAAGATGGGACCGCTTGAACAGATATTGTCGATGGTTCCGGGCGGAGCGGGCAAGATAAAGGATGAGGATGCCCAGCGCGGCGAGGAACAGATGAAAAAAGTTGAAGCGATGATAAACTCGATGACCAAGAAGGAACGCATGAAGCCGTCGATAATAAATCCGTCGAGGAAGAAGAGGATCGCGGCGGGAAGCGGAACGAAGGTCGAGGATGTAAATAGGCTTTTAAGACAGTTTGAGCAGATGCAGAAGATGATAAAGAGTCTTACCGGTAACGGAAAGAAAGCGAAGCGGATGCAGAAGATGCTGTCGCAGAATATGGGCGGAATGCCTTTTTAAAATGTAGTCGCCCTGAAGGGTTGATATAAAAAAGAAATGGGAGGTGAACAGTTGTGGCTGTTAAAATAAGATTGCGTAGAATGGGAGCGAAGAAGGCGCCTTTTTACCGTATAGTAGTAGCGGATTCCCGTTATCCCAGAGACGGAAGATTCATAGAGGAGATTGGATACTATGATCCTACCAAAGAACCTTCTGTAGTAAAGATCGATGCAGAGAAAGCGAAGCAGTGGATATCTAACGGTGCTCAGCCGACAGATACAGTAAGAAGCATTCTCAAGAAGAACGAAATCATCTGACAATCAGGAGGATCTAATGGATACTTTACTTGTAGCGATCGCAAAAGGATTAGTTGAAGACAAGGAAGCCGTAAGCGTAACTGCGGACGAGCCCAACGAAGAGGGAGTAGTAGTTTACCATCTTCATGTGGCAAAGGACGATATGGGTCGCGTAATCGGAAAGCAGGGAAGAATTGCGAAAGCAATAAGAACTGTAATGAGAGCGGTAGCCATTCGCAACGAAGCTAAAGTAGCGGTTGAGATTGACTAATAAGTCGGTAAATTTGAGGAGGTTGTGTTTTGCAGCCTCCGAATAATTTTTTAAGATGAAAAGCAGTATTTGAAGGTACTTTATATAGAGATTTTGAAAAAAGGGGAGTGGAATATGCGCGGAGCGAGGTATATAGAAACGGGAGAAATAGTAACGGTACACGGACTTAAGGGCGAGGTTAAGGTGTATCCGTGGTGTGATAGTGCACAGGAGCTTGTCGGGTACCGCAAATTTTATCTTGATGCAAACGGAGAGAAAGAGATAGTAAACGAAAAAACAAGGATTCAGAACGGAATGGCGATAATCAAGATAAAAGGAATAGACAGCGTTGAAGAAGCGGTAAAGCTGAGAGGCAAGAAGATATATGTGGACAGAAGGGATATAAAGCTCGAGGAAGGGCAGTATCTTATCTGCGATATCGTGGGGTGCGAGGTGTTTGATGAGGACAGCGGTGAGAGGTACGGCGAGGTTACAGAGGTGAGCTCGACCGGAGCTAACGACGTGTACCATATAAAATTTGCTGACGGAAAAATAAGGCTTGCACCGGCGATAAAGCAGGTAGTCATAAGGACGGACGTTGAGGAAGGAAAGATATTCATACGTCCGCTCAGGGGGTTATTTGATGAGGATTGATATAGCAACGCTGTTTCCTGAGATGTGCGAAGCGTTTTTGGGAGAGAGCATAATAGGGCGTGCGCGGAAGGCGGGATTTATAGATATCAGGTGCAGGCATATACGGGAGTACACCCTTGATAAGCACAATAGGGTGGACGATTCGCCGTACGGAGGCGGCAAAGGAATGCTGCTTCAGGCGGAACCTATATACCGTTGTTATGAGGCGGTAAAAGAGGAAGTGGGCGAGGAGCCGTATGTTGTGTATATGTCGCCGCGGGGTAAGATACTTGACCAAAAGGATGTCTGCAGATTGAGTGAGAAGAAAAATCTGCTGATAATTTGCGGACATTATGAGGGAGTAGATGAAAGGCTGCTTGAGGAGATAGTGGACGAGGAGATATCCATAGGGGACTATGTGATAAGCGGCGGAGAGATGGCGGCGATGGTACTTGCGGACAGCGTTGCGCGTCTGTGCAAAGGAGTACTTGCGGACGACGAATGCTTTGAGCAGGAAAGCCACTACAACGGACTACTTGAATATCCGCAGTACACAAGACCTGCCGTATGGCGCGGAAGAGAGGTTCCTGAGGAACTTGTTTCCGGACATCATGCGAATATTGAAAAGTGGCGCAGGGAAAAATCGCTCAAGCTCACCTTTGAGAGAAGGCCGGATCTTTTGGAAAAAGCGGAGCTTAGTGAAGCGGATAGAAAGTATATAGAAAAATTGAGCTCGGAACAAGAAAAATAAACATAGGAATAATTAACAAGCCGAGGGGTATAAATAGCGGTGTTATACAACAAAAGTCCGAAAAGTTCGGAAAGAGGGCTTTTTTAATTTTTTGAAGATTGACGATTTTGAGCGATGTGGTATAATTTAAATAGAAATTACATCGAATCAGGAGAGAAAAGTTATGTACGTTAAAGAGGTAACGGTTCAGAATCAAGTGGGATTGCATGCGCGTCCGGCTACGTTTTTCATACAGAAAGCTAACGAGTTCAATTCGTTTATATGGGTAGAGAAAGACGAGAGAAGAGTAAATGCGAAGAGCCTTTTGGGCGTACTTTCGCTCGGAATAGTCGGCGGAGCAACGATAAAGATTACAGCCGACGGCGCAGATGAAAAGCAGGCGGTAGACGCGCTTGTAAAGCTGGTAGATTCCGGATTTACCGACTGATAAACTAAACAAAAAAAGAGACAGTATAGCGTTTTGCTGTACTGTCTTTTGTTTTTGAAATTTTACTCAAAAAGCGGAGTTGAAAAATAACGCTCGGCGGTATCGGGGAGAACGGTAACGACCGTCTTGCCTTTACCGAGTTTTTTTGCAAGGCGTATCGCGGCGGCGACGTTTGTACCGCTGCTTATACCGCACATAATACCTTCTTTTGCGGCGAGATCCTTCGAGGTTCTAATCGCTTCTTCGTCGTTTATGATACAAACGTCATCGTAGATGTTTTGGTTAAGAATGGCGGGGATGATGCCGTCGCCTATACCCATTTGAATATGAGTACCGATGGAGCCGCCTGATAATATTGCGGCGTTTTCGGGTTCCACCGCCCAAATTATCATATCGGGATTTTCGGCTTTGAGGGTCTCTCCGATACCGGTAATGGTTCCGCCGGTGCCGATTCCGGAGCAAAAACCGTGGATGGCTCCGTTTACCTGCTGCAAAATTTCGCGGCCGGTTCCTGAGCGCTGAATTGCGGGGTTTGCGGGATTCTCAAACTGCTGCGGAACAAATACGTTCGGGTTTTCCACTTTGAGCTTGAGTGCAAGATTCAAGCACTCCTCAATGCAAAGTCCGATATTACGATTTGGGCGGTAGAGCCTGAGAATGCAGCGATTCTTTCCGGTGGCTC
>CAJGEB010000063.1 GCA_904502045.1 uncultured Oscillospiraceae bacterium | reverse complement strand
TAAGTTTGCACAAGCGCTTCCCGCAAGATATCCCGTGGAAAAGGCAATTTGCAGGTTAAATCCGCCGGTATACGCATCGACGTTAATGACCTCTCCGGCGAAATAGAGGTTTTTCACAAGCTTCGACTGCATAGTTTTCGGGTTTATCTCATCGGTGGAAACTCCGCCGGAGGTAACTATTGCCTCATCTATGGGGCGGAATTTGTTTATCCGTACCTTGAAGTCCTTCACTGCGCAGACGAGTGCATTCCTTTGGGCTTTTGTGATATGGTTTACTTTTATATCGGGGGGAATAGAAGCCGTATTCAAAACAACGGGAACAAGACTTTTCGGCAGTAATTTAAACAGCGCGTTTGAAATATCGCGGTTGATGAATTCTTTAAAATCTCGGAGTATTCTGTCATCTAATTTTTCGTGGGAGAGTCCGGGTTTGAGGTCTATCGAAAAACAGTATCTCTCAGGGGAATCGGTAATATGACTGCTTGCGGAGAGCACAAGCGGACCCGAAACTCCGAAATGAGTAAAGAGCATCTCGCCGAGCTCCGAAAATACCGTTTTACCGTTATCGGTGCAGATGAGAGATAAGGTGACGTTTTTCAGAGAGAGTCCCGAAAGCTCGGCACAAAAAGCGTCGGGGGACTCAAGGGGTACGAGCGCGGCTCTCGGAGGGATAACCTTATGTCCGAGCTGTTTTGCAAAACGGTAGCCGTCGCCTGTCGAGCCGGTACGCGGGTAGCTTTTTCCGCCGGTAGCAATTATTACGCTTTCGGCAAAAAGGATATCTTTTCCGAGGCGAACTCCTTTTATCTCGCCGTCATCGGCAAGTATTTCATCTGCGCTGCGGTTTATTACCGTGACTCCGTTTTCGAGCACGTACCTTTTAAGTGCCGCAACGATATCCGCAGCCTTGTCAGACTCCGGAAAAACTCTTGCTCCGCGTTCTGTTTTGAGCGGTACGCCGAGGGACTCAAAAAAAGCCATAGTATCCTGCGGCGAAAATCTGTTTACTGCCGAATATAAAAATTTTCCTCCGGTTTTGACGTTTTCGATAAACTCAGAAGGAGTGCAGTTATTGGTGACGTTACAGCGTCCCTTACCCGTTATTGCGACTTTTCTTCCGAGGGACTGATTTTTTTCAATGAGGCATACTGTTTTACCCGCTTCGGCAGCTTTTCCCGCTGCAATACAACCTGCGGCACCTCCGCCGATTACGGCGACATCGTAATGCTGCTCCATCAGGAATTCTCCTCGTTTTTTTGATATACACCGTACTCGTCCCAAATCTGCTCAAGGCGTTCGAGGGAGTCCGAGGTGGATTGCTTATTTTTAAGTCCGATGGCGACGATGAGGGCGTTGATGAGGCTGAGGGGCGCGACTAATGAATCGACGAATGAAGCCATATCACTGCGCGCGAGTAAAAGAGTATCGGAAAACTCTGCAATCGGGGAATCGGCCGAATCGGTTATTGATATTACCTTTGCACCGCGGCCGCAGGCATATTTCGCGGCTTTAACGGTACGCTGAGAGTATCGCGGGAAGGTAATTGAGATAAGTACATCTCCTTTTCCGATATGCATTATCTGCTCAAACACCTCGCTTACGCTGTTGGTAGCGATGTTGCGTACGTTTTTGAAGATATGGTTTAAGTAAAAGGAGAGAAACGACGCAAGAGAAAAGGAGCTCCTTACTCCGAGAACATATATATTTTCAGCGGAAATAATACTTTCCACGGCATCGTTAAAGGCATCTCTTGAGATATCGTCAAGGGTACGGCGTATCTTATCTATATCCATAGATAATACCTTGGTTAAGAGGTCAGAGGCTCCGAGCTGGGAGTTGGAAACCTCGATACGCTGCACCGAGGTCAGCTTGTTGCGTATCATCTCCTGCAGGGAACGCTGAAAATGGGGGTAGCCTTGAAATCCTAGCTCAACGGCAAAGCGTACTACCGTTGATTCGCTGACTCCGATGGTATCGCCGAGCTTTGACGCGGTCATAAACGCCGCTTTGTCATAATGGGCGACGATGTACTGAGCAATATTTCGCTGTCCCTTCGAAAGCTCGGGCAGCTTTTTTTCTATTTCAGACAACAAATCGAGATTCAAGCTCAGTCCTCCCATACCTTTAATGTTATAATTAACCATTATTATACAAAAAAGCTCCTTCAAAATCAATAGAAAAGAGCTTTTGAGAAGAATTTTTACAAATGGGAAACAGCAGTGTCAACAAAGTGCCGAGGAATGCTGCTGTTCGAGCTCCGAGATAATATTTATAACGGTATCCTTTATAATTTCTCCTGCGGTAAGCGGAGCCGCTTTTCCGGGTAGTGAAAGCGCCCATATCGTGCGGATACCGAGCTGCTTTGCGGTTTCGAAATCGACTCCGCCGGGCTTTGAGGAGATGTCTATAACGAGGCAGTCGCGTTTTAGTTTTGTGAGTATCTCCTCGCAAAGCAGTTGTGCGGGAGCGGTGTTAATAATGAGGTCGAATCGGTCGGCTGACAGAGGGAGCGCGGAAAGATGAACGGCATGGCAGCCGCAGCTGCGAATCCAAGCGAGGTCGCTTTGTTTACGTGCAAAAGTAAAAACATCGGCTCCCATTGAGTGAAGGAGCCGCGAAATAGCTCTACCCGTCCTTCCGCAGCCGATTACGGCGCAGGGGCGTTCGAAAATTGTGCAGGGCAGCTCCTCCATAGCAAGTGCTACTGCTCCCTCGGCTGTGGGAATTGCGTTAAGTATTTTAAACTCCTCGCGTTCAAAGTAGTCGGTTATCACCACTCCGTATTTTGCGCCGAGAGCTGACAATTCGGGAGTTATCATTCCGCCGAGCACACAAGTGCCGCAGGGGATACTGCTGAATAGTTCCTCTAATTTTATAATTTCGGAGCTCATTGAGGAGTTTAGAGTAGTGTTGTCGAGAGTAGTCGGGAGCGGGAGTATTATCACATCGCTTTCTGCGAATGCTTTTTCCATGTCGGCGGTTTTGATTACCGAATCTGAAATATACGCATCGAGGTCGAAGAAAAGACCGAATACCTTGCAACCCAAATCAGCCAAGGAATTTGCTAAGTGCGCGTGACGGAGATCTCCTCCGACGACGGAAAAAACGTGATTTTTTAAAAGCATACGGATTTCCCTTTCATAATTTAAAATTTCAAACTGAAAAAGACTTCATAATATTTTATGAAGTCTTAAAATAAAAGGTGAAAATAAAAGAGGAAGGGGGATATTGATTTTGGAAATCAGATAATATAAAATATAGTATGGGGAAGAGCGAAAACGGCAGGGGAGCTACATCAGTTCTTCGGAGGGAGAAAGCTGCTCTGAGTCGGAGTCGATATATTGAGAATAGGCGGAGAAGATCGCGGCTTCGAGCTTGTGGCGTGCGGATGCGGCAATGGGGTGGACGATGTCGCGGTAGGAGCCGGAATCGTCCTTGCGGCTGGGCATCGCTACAAAAAGACGGTCGGATCCCTGAATGAGCTTTATATCGTGCAGAGCGAGCTCCCCGTCAATAGTTATTGATACAAGTGCTTTGAGTTTAGTGTCGGAAAAGATACGCCTGATTTTTACATCTGTTATTTCCATAAAGGTCTGTTCCTCCGTAAAAAAAGTCTATGTGGGTATTATTTTTGATTTCGGAGCAGATATTCATTTTTATAAAAATATTAAGCGCTTATTTTTATGAAAACAGGAATATAATATAAAAAGCCGATAGAAATTGTTCTGAAAAGGAGCTGTAAGCATAATATGGGAAATATAGTTACCGGATCTGTTTTAGAGGGAAAGAAGCATATACATTTTATAGGAATAGGCGGTTCGGGAATGTTCCCGCTTGTGCAGATACTTCATGCACACGGATTTTATATTACGGGATCGGATAATAATGAAACCGAAACGATAAAAATAGAAAGAAAAATGGGTATTACGGTATATATGGGACACAGCGCCGACAATATAAAGGGTGCGGATCTTATAGTGTATACCGCGGCGATACTGCCTGATAACGTTGAGCTTATGGCGGCGAAGGCGGGGAAGGCTCCTGCGATAGAGCGTTCGGAGCTTTTGGGTGCTGTGAGTGCGGCGTATTCCGAGGCGGTGTGCGTGTCGGGTACCCACGGAAAGACCACCACTACCGCAATGATAACCCAGATATTACTCAGTGCGGGGATAGATCCGACGGTAGTTCTCGGCGGAAAGCTGAAGAGTATCGGCGGAAGCGGCAGAGTGGGAACGGGAGAGGTAATGGTATGCGAGGCGTGCGAGTTTGTGGATACCTTCCTTAAGCTGCACCCTTACGTTTCTCTCATACTCAACGTGGAAGAGGATCATCTTGATTATTTCGGTACCCTTGAAAATATAGTAAGCTCCTTCAGCAAATTTGCGTCCCTTGCAAGCGGATGCGTAGTCGTAAACGGTGACGATGAAAATGCGCTCAAAGCGGTAGAAAATGCGAAAAATGAGGGTAAAAAGATAGTAACGTTCGGATGGTCTGAGAAAAATGACTATTACCCTGCAGAAATTGACTATAAAGCGGGCAAAAAGAGTGAGTTTACGTTAATGCAGGGTAAAAATGAAGTTGCGAAAATATCTCTGAATATTCCGGGTGAGTACAACATTTTAAATGCAGTAGCGGCTTGCGTGTCAGCGCTTGAGGTGGGTGCAAGTCCCGATTCTCTCGCTACGGGACTCAAACAGTTTTACGGAACAAAGAGAAGATTTGAGATACTTTCCGATGTGGGCGGAGTTACTATCGCAGACGATTATGCGCATAATCCCAAGGAACTTGAGGTTACGCTCAGCATGGCAAAGGAGCTCGGATATAAAAGGGTATGGGCGGTATTTCAGCCGTTTACCTATTCCCGCACGGCGATGCTTTTCGACGGATTTGTAAAATCGCTTTCCATCGCGGATAAGGTAGTACTCACCGAGATAATGGGTTCCAGAGAAAAAAACACTTACAATATATATTCCGAGGATCTGCGCAAAGAGCTCGACGGAGCGGTACTGTTTGAGGATTTTGAAGAGATAGCACAGTATGTCGTGGAAAATGCGCAGAGCGGGGACCTTGTAATTACTCTCGGATGCGGAGACGTGTATAAATGTGCAGATATTATGGTTGAGAAAATGAGGAAGATGTATGGGGAAGAGTAATAAAAAGGATAATCCTCATGCTAAACATAGGTACAGAATGAAAGAAAAATTCAGAAGAAACGGACTTAAAGCCTTTGAACCGCATGAGATGGTGGAATTACTGCTTTATTATGCAAGACCGAGAGTGGATACAAACGAAATAGCACATGATTTGTATAATAAGTTCGGGTCGGTGGCAAAGATACTCGATGCGGATCCGAACGAGCTGCAAAGTGTTTCGGGAGTCGGTACGGAAACGGTTACTTTTATAAAATTTTTCAGAGAAATGTTCAAGGAGTACACAACACAGAAAAACTCTCCCGGAACCCTTCTGAATACGACTGAAAAGATAGGCGAGTATTTAAAATGTAAATACATAGGCGAAAAAGAAGAGGTAGTGTATTTGTTGTGCTTTGATAACACAATGAAGATGCTTTCTTGCAGTGAGATGTCCAGAGGCAGTGCGATGGGTACGGAAATATCTGCAAGAAAAATAATAGAGATAGCCATACGCGAAAATGCAGGCTCAGTAATATTATCGCACAATCATCCTTTGGGATACCCGTCGCCGTCAAGTGACGATATCGCGTCTACTGTCGAACTGCGCAGACGCCTTAAATTAGTCGGAGTCGATATGCTCGACCATATAATCGTGGGTAATAATATGTACGTTTCCCTCGCCCAATCGGGAGCATTTATGTTCTCTGATTAAAAAATAAAAAAATTTTTAAAATGCTCTTGAAATTTATAAAGAGGTATGATATAATATGCGCGTTGCCTTAAATTAAGGGCCTTTAGCTCAGTTGGTTAGAGCAACCGGCTCATAACCGGTTGGTCCGGGGTTCGAGTCCCTGAAGGCCCACCAGTCGAGAAACTCGACGCCGAATTTTAGGCAACGTTTTTTTTAGGGGTATAGCTCAGCAGGTAGAGCAGCGGTCTCCAAAACCGCGTGCCGTGGGTTCGAGTCCTCCTGCCCCTGCCACAGTAAAAACGGCTTAAACACTGGGTTTAAGCC
>CAJGEB010000062.1 GCA_904502045.1 uncultured Oscillospiraceae bacterium | reverse complement strand
TACTGCTTCCGGATAAGATATATCTCCCCTTAGCCGAATACCGGCACAGGCTCGGCAGTTTGCTTGATGACCACATCGAAGCGATAGATAAAACTGCTTTTGAAAAAATAAAGCAACTTTCTAAGCAGACGAATCCCAGCTGGATAAAGCTACACAACCTCGTCATGAACAAAACCGTATCGGAAAACCTTTCTCTGCGCGAACGCCAAATCGCTAAGCTTGCTATTTACGGACTCTCAAACAAAGAAATTGCCGACAGGTATGATATTTCCGTCAACGCGGTGAAGCAGTCGCTGAGAAGTGTTATGGATAAGACGGGTGTGAATTCCCGTACCGAATTATATAAATTTGTGTGATTTTTTGAAATACTTTTTCTTTTTTTGCCGATTTTACTATTCTATTTTTTTGTTATTTGCGTAGTGTAATTTTTTCTCCTTTCCCCTATACTTTTCTTATCAAAAGTATAGGGGTGATTTTTTGAACCAAACATCAGTAAAAGAAGGTGACATTTATCAAACAATTTCAGTCGGCGGTAAATCGTTTGTTATTTACTACGGTTTCTACTCCGACAAAGACAGAAAAACAGAGAACCCAATTCCGATTTTTCCGGATTTTACATTAACTCCCCAATTTAGTGAATGCGGTAAGCCTTTTGTGACTAAAATACAAGATTCCTGCCAATACTACGCCTCTTTATTGGGAGAGCACGGAGAAGGTTGGTGCTGTGACTGTAAATATTTTGAAGATCCAAATTGCGATATTTCTCTTTGCACAAATCCCAAATGCTTTAAAAAAAATATCTATAAATCCATTGATGATTAAGGAGGAAAACGAATGAAAAAAACATTAGGTAAAAAACTACTCTCTATTACCATAATATTTACCCTTTTGATGCAGATGTTCTCATTCAATGTCTTTGCAGCCGAGCCGTTTGTTGATAATAGGGTCGTGGACGCTTCCACTATGACCGACTGGCAAAATTATTTCGGCGATTCCGTTCGAAATACCGAAAACGCGGGCGGAGTATGGGGCGACAAATCGGTATTTAAAAGTGCCGAGGATTTTAATGCTGCATTAGAAGCCGGTGTTCAGGATTACAACATCCCTTTCGAAAGCGACGGAACTAATTTCTTGGTTTCTCTTTCCGCTATTGCAGCAAATAAATCCATAATCGGATATTCCGCACTTCCCACCGATACCGTGTTCGTTCTTGACCTCTCAAACAGTATGTCAAACGACTCTGTAAGCAGTATGGTTACTGCAACCAACAATGCAATTGCAACCCTTCTTGAGCTCAACCGCAACAACCGCTTCGGCGTTATCGTTTATTCCGGCGGCGAAACAGGTC
Organism: uncultured Oscillospiraceae bacterium; assembly: GCA_904502045.1. Classification (GTDB taxonomy): domain Bacteria; phylum Bacillota; class Clostridia; order Oscillospirales; family Ruminococcaceae; genus RGIG8367. Next base: position 4,809 of record CAJGEB010000062.1, on the reverse strand, counting down.
AAGGTGGATTTTTCGGAAGCAGTGACATATTCGGTCTTGAGGAGTCGGCCACCGTACTCATTCCTCTTGGAAGATACCAAGGCACGGGAAATAATAACTCCACCTTCCTCAATTATAATAATGATACCGTTTCCGTTGCCCGCGGAGTTTTGTCCCTCGGCAACAATCAAAGAACTCCCAGCAAACGAGCCGAAGGCGCTACCTATATACAGTCAGGTATCCAGCTTGCTATCGACCAGTTTAATGCTGTAGAGGATACTGTTATTACTTCCGGACCTCAAGCCGGCACGGTTCGTATGCCCGTTATGGTTTTAATGAGCGACGGAGCTCCCACCGTTGCTACCACAAGCTTTAACGATGTCGGAAATTCTACACACGGTAGCGGTTCCTCAAGCAGCACTACCTCCACCTTCTTAACTCAGCTTTCCTGCGCGTTCGCCAGAAAGGAAATGGCTGACAAGTACGGCCGAGCCGCTTTACTTTACACCTTAGGATTAAATGTAGGAAATTCCAGCTATGCCAAAGCAGTTCTTAATCCTTCTAACGCCGGAACTCCCTATTCTACTTATTGGACTTCCTATCAAAATGCGGTATCGGCAGGCAGCTCTACCGTTACCATCAGAACCGACTCCGGATACAACTCTTCAAGCTTTACCGTGCCCGTCGTTTCCGGACTCGAAAGCAATTATGTTGACCAATATTTTTCCGCTACCGGCGACACGGGTCTTATTAATGCTTTCCGGCAGATAGTAAACCAAATAATCATCCAATCCAAATACTACCCCACTTTAGTTGACGACGGTCAGCATCACCTCGACGGATACATTACCTTCACCGACGAGCTCGGACTCTTTATGGAAGTGCGCGACATCAAGGGCCTTACCGTTGACGGTAACCTTTATTCCGGCTACTCCATAGTTAGAGCGATTAAAAATGGTACCTTCGGAAACATCTATAACGGTAACCTCTCTAATTTAAATGATGACGGAGTTGTTTTCCTTGAAGCCGTTCAAGAGCGCTTGGGCTGCAATCAGTCTCAGGCAGGCGAAATAGTTTCTCAGGCTCTTCGCAGTGGCCAGCTTTACTATAACTCCAACACCGACTTTTCCAACTACATCGGATGGTACGCAGATGCAGACGGTAATTTTTTAGGATTTTGGAACGGTAAGGACCACTCCTCCAAACCCGCTAACGCCGTTTATGCTAACAAATCCTACGGTTATCTCGGAAAAGTAGGTTCCGCGGAAGAGTTTAATGAAACCGATATGCTTCACATTTCGGTTCAGGTACGCGAGCACATCGAAAAACAGCATCAGATGGTTATTTATAAGATTCCCGCCGCACTCATTCCCACCGTCAACTATAACATTACCTTTGACGGCGATTCTCTTGAAACCGGTACCGATTTTGAGATGAGCATTGACGGAGCCAACGAAGCGCTGCGTTTAATCTTCGAGGTTGGACTGCGCTCCGATATCAACCGCATAAATCTTGCAGCTAAGGTCGCTGAATATGAAGAGCTCTCAGGCGAAAGCTACCCCTATGTAAACGACGGAGTTTACACCTTCTATTCTAACAGCTGGCACGAACACACCCACCAAGCTAATGTATTAGTTGACTCTCACGATGCAACCTTCTTCGATTTTGAACCCTCTTTAGAAAACGAGCGTTACTACTACACCTCAAACTCCCCGATTCTTGAGTCTGACGGTAACGGCGGCTATTCTGAGGTAGACCACGACCCGCGCAATACCTCAGCCACCTATTATACCGCTTACGCCGTATTCTCAACCGTCGGCACATCGACCTCCTCTGCGACTTTGGAGTATCACTATGTTCCCATACACGAAGATACGATCAGTCTTGCCCAGAACATAAACGGAGTATGGTTCATTCCCAAAAATACCGTTCACAAGCTTATTGTAGACTCCACAGGTCAGGATTACCACATTCTTAAAGACGGCCAGGATATTACCACCACCGAAAAAACGCATCCCACCAAAACCCTTAATTACTCAAACTATCCTTCGGTTGTTTTCTTAGCAGACGGAACTATCCATTGCGATGCGTGTCTTGGTAACAACGGTACCTTCAGCATGACTGCCGCGCAGGGTATTAAGCTCAGCAAAACCGTTTCGGTAGAGGGTCTCGGCGCAGGTCAGAAGTTTACCTTTAATATTGCTTTGACCGCTCCTTTAGGAACCACCCTCGCTTCGACCTATCCGTTATATGACGCTGACGGAATTTATATTGATGATGTTAATGTCAATAATAATATCATTTCCGTAGAGCTCTCTCCCGGACAAACTGTATTCATCGCGGACCTTCCCGAAGGAACCGAATATACCGTAGCTGAAGAAGAAATTAGCGGCTGGGCGGTAGCAAGCTCCTCAGGAACCACCGGCACAATTTCCGCCAACACCTTCAGCGATGTTTCGTTCGAGAACACTCCTGCTCTTAACGGCAACCTCGTTATCAGCAAAACCGTAGTTTTACCCACCGCATTAGGCAATTCCGCTTCATACACCGAGCCCTTTGATGTAGAAGTAACCTTTACGAGCACCGCTCCTATTGAAAGTGTTAAGGTAAACAATGTTGATACTCCTGTTACGGATAACAAGCTCCCTCTTACCATTAAAGACGGCGAAAGCATTCTTATAACAGGCATTCCTAAGGATACCTCCTACGATGTCACCGAACCCGGATTACCTTCCTTCTGGAGCTCTTCTCTGACTAAGTCCCGTGACACTATCTCTACTACCGAAACCGCAGTTGCTGCCCTCACAAATACCTACTCCGTTTCTCAGGTCCTCACCGTTAATATAAACCATATCGGTATCAAAAACGTTATCGGCAGAGAGTGGATAGATGATGACTATTATCAGTTCCGACTTGAAATGTATGACGGCTCAAATTGGGTAGCCTTTGACGAACCCGATGAGCTTCAAACGGTAACACAAGATACTGCCGATAAAAACTTTAGCTTCAACGATATCATTAGCGGACTTTCCTTTGATAAGGTCGGAACCTATCAGTTCAGAATCGTTGAGCTTTACACCGATATCGACGGTATTGATTACGACTACTTGCCCAAGCGCTTTGATGTAGTTGTTGAGAACAATTTTGATACAGGCAAGCTTGAAATTACCAATATTTCAACCACTACTCCGATGCCCGATTCAACAAATGATAATCCCACTCCTGCAGGAACCACCATCGAGAAGGTTACCGAGGACGGAGCAGACACCTATAACATTACAACGGTATTCAATAACCTCTACAGCGTTTCCGGAACCGCCGAAATCGTTATCAATATTGATAAGGAGCTCGTTAACAATACCGGAATCGCAAGAGATGAATCCGGATTTGAGTTTGAGCTTTATCAGCTCGACGGTAATAATCAAAAGATAAACGTCGAGTCGCTCGGAACCACTGATTCCACCGGCGTGCTCTCCTATACAAAATCCTTTGGTGCAGATTTTGTCGGTCAGGCCCTTGTTTACTATATCGCAGAGGTAGACAGCGGTGAAGACGGTATGCAGTACGACACCACGCCGAGAAAAATTGAAATTACCATCGTGGATAACCTCGACGGATCCGTTTCGGCAAAGATTGGAGATACCGACAGCAACACCTTCTCCGACACCTTCACCAACACCTACTCTCTCACGTCTGCTCCCGTTGAAATTACCGCCTCCAAGGTAATGGACGGCAGAGATCTTACTCCCGAAGATATTTCCGCTCTCATATTTGAGCTCTACAGCACCGACTCTAACTTCGAAAATGAGTCCTTCATTATGCAGTCTCAGATCACAGACGGAGTTATCTCCTTTAACTTCACCGAAGATACCGCAGGAACCAAGTACTACATCGTCAAAGAGAAAGCTTCCGGAATCAAATACGTTGTCGATGATACGAGTATCTTCTGTGTAACGGTTGATATCTCCAAGGGCGAAGGCGATGCATTAGTTTCTGAGCTCGTATCCATTGAAAAGAATAATGAGGAAGCCGAAAAGATTGAGTTTGTAAATATTTATAATAAGCCCGCTCCCGATTCTCTCTATTTCAGCATTGAAGGAATAAAGATACTTGAAGGCAGAGAGCTCGTAGACGGTGAATTCTCCTTTATTCTGAGAAGCAAGTCGGGATATCCTTTACAGACTAAAGCTGTTGAAAACGGAATGTTTAAGTTTGATATGATAAGATACAGAGCACCCGGCGAATACACTTATACAGTTGAAGAGGTCAGGGGTAACGCAAACGGCATAACCTACGATGATACCGTATACACCGTAATCGTTACCGTAAAGGAAGTCGACGGTAAACTCGTTGCAACCACCTCTATCTCTACTGATTCCGAAAATAACCTCGACAGTATTGTTTTCACCAATACCTACTCCCCTTCCGATTTCGATAATCCCAAGCCTCCCGTAGATACCTCTGATAACTCCCGCATGATACTTTGGAGTGCTGTATTCCTTGCAAGCACTGCAGCAGTATTCGCTCCGGTTATCATCGGTAAGAAAAAATCAAAAGTATAATTTCTCTTGATCCATTTAAGCGCTGTCCTTTCGGATGGCGCTTAAATTATTTGTATGTTAAACTCCGAATCCGACGGTAATTTTTTATGCAAATTTAAAAAGCGAGGTGAATTCACCTCGCTTTTGTGTTAATCGCTCAATCCTATTTTTCTCATTATTTTCTTATGTTCTTTCATTAGAAATTTCGATAATTCTTCTTTCGAACGCAACGGGGGATTCTGGGTGTTGCAATCAAGCAAATTATCATAATTAAAGCCTGCAAGAGTTA
>CAJGEB010000061.1 GCA_904502045.1 uncultured Oscillospiraceae bacterium | reverse complement strand
TTACCGGTAACCGTTTTGAGTTCCGTATGCTCGGTTCATCGCAATCCAGCGCATTTTCAAACGTCGTACTTAACGCCGCGGTAACCCAAGCGCTCAAGGAATTCGAGCCTATCCTCGCTTGTGCTGAAGATATTCCCACCGCCGTACACGCTATCGTGGAAAAGACAATGCGAGAGCACAGCGCGGTAATATTTAACGGTAACAACTACTCTGAGGAGTGGGTGAAAGAGGCACAAAGACGGGGACTTCCGAATATTTCAGGCTCCGTCGACGCCTTCGATTCCCTCATTCAAGAGAAGAATATTAAGCTGTTTAAGGAAAATAACATCTTCACCGAGATGGAGTGCCGCGCCCGTCACGAGATACTCCTTGAAAATTACGTCAAGGTAGTTTCCATCGAGGCGTCCACCATGACTGAGATGCTTAAGCGTCAGATACTCCCCGCAATTATCAAATTTTCCGGCGAGCTTTCGGACTCTTATAACAGTATGAAGCTTTGCGGATGCGAAAATACCGAGATAAAGGCGCTTGTAACCGAGCTTTCAAGCTGCATAACCTCTCTTTATAACGCCGCAGATACCCTCGCCGATATGTCTGCAAAAATCAGCGCTTTTGACAATACTCACGATGCCGCTCTTTACGCTCAAAACGAAATCAGACCCTTTATGAACGATATCCGTATTATCGCAGATAAAGCCGAAACTCTCACCGATAATACCTCTTGGCCCTTCCCCACCTATGCAGACTTACTGTTCAGAGTATAATTTATCAATAATTAAAAAATCCCGACAAAGCTTGTTGCTCTGTTGGGATTTTCTTTTTATTTTTTCCCGCTTGAACCGAATCCGCCGTCGGCACGAACGGTATCAGAAAGCTCGTCGCACACCTTCCACTGCGGTAAAACGACCGGCATAATTACCATCTGCGCAATACGCTCCTCCGGCGCTACCACGAACACCTTATCGGAATAGTTGCGCAGTCCCACCTTGACCTCGCCTCTGTAATCGCTGTCGATAACTCCGACGCAATTCGCGGGAGTAATTCCGTGCTTTATTCCGAGTCCGCTTCTTGCAAAGATAAATGCACCAACTTCACTCGGAAGCTCAAGCGCAAATCCCGCCGGTATAAGTACCGTTTCTCCCGGTGCTATCTCCACACTCTCCTCTATTGATGCAAATATATCGCACCCTACGCTTCCATCCGTCATTCTCATCGGTAATTTCGCGCCCTCACGCATCAGTTTTATCCTTATTTCACTTAACATCTCTGAAATACAGCCCCCTCGTCATTTTTTCTTTACTCTCTTTTGCTTCGAGATATTTTTTTATAATTTCCTCGCACTCATCTGCCGTTTCGACAGTAAAATAAAGCGATACAAAGTCAAATTCCGGCATCTTCCTATCGGCAAGATAGAGAGGTACGCTGTTCAGCATTTCAACATATCCGTCCGAACAAACGACCTTAAATTCCGCACCCATTCGGTCCTTGAGTATTCCCTTTTTACCGCACTCCCTGCAGCCGACCTCCGCTTTTATAGGACAGTTCCTGCTTATCGTAAGCGGTAAATACCCATACCCCGCAAATCCAAGCGGTATTTTACCTGATATTTTCTTCATATCCTTTACAGCACACTCAAAAGATATCTCCGTTTCAGAAATTCCCTCGTCGCTCCAAAAATCCACAGCCGCGGAGTTTGAAATATTCATCCCGAGTCCGCCGCAAACTTCAAATCCCATCTTTTTCGCCGCAAATACCGCACCGATATTACGGCATTCCGCCCTTTTTATTCCAAGCTCGCCCGCCTTTGAAAGCACCTTGTAATACTCCTCTGAATCAGGTGCAAAACGCGGCAGTATTACTCCCAACTTTTCTTTTAATTTATCTTCAAACGGCAACTTTTCAAGCTCCTCAGCGGGCAAATATATTCTGTCAAGCATTTCCGCGCTGCGCTGCGTTACTTGAGCTGCCGACTCGAATTTTCCGTACTTTCGCATCTCTCCGGGGTACGCGTCCCCTCTGATTTTACCGCTCTTTCCGTAGCTTTCGAATACGGCTCCATCAAAAGTAATCCTTTCTCTGTGCATCCTCTTTTCGAGCAAACGCTCCTGCGCCGCTCTTCTGACGCCGTTCATCTCGCCCACAGTTATAAAGAGTCCGTCGTCGCAATCCACCGACAGCTCATTGACAAAAAACGGAGTATCGCCCGTCTTTTTCAGGCTGACCGATACATCTTCTTTCGACACTCCTCGCCCCTCTGCCTTTTCGGGAACCGCTCCGCACACTTCGCTTTCAAACACTCCGTCCGAAACCTTTACCTTAAACTCCGCGCCTTCTTTTAGCTCAGCCTTCACGGTTATCGGTACAGTTTTCGGCTGTCTTGCATAAAGCGGGTGTATACTTTTTAAAAATGCAGGATCCGCCGCATCGTCTTTGGTGCGGGAGCCAAACATCTCTCTTCCCGTTTTGCCGCTGATATATCCGTCGGTAAACCCGCTGCGCGAAAACACCTTACCCAGCGTTTTTACCCGCTCTTGCGCGTCAGCTTCACCCTCTAATACTCCCTTTACCGCTCGCACCGCCGCCGCAACATATTCCGGTCTTTTCATCCTACCCTCTATTTTCAGCGACGTTACTCCCGCTTCTTGAAGCTGCGCAAGCTTTGCAAGATGCGACATATCCTTAAGTGAAAGTCCATTTCGGGTACTGTCATTTACATAAAACGGTAACCTACACGGTTGAGCGCAAAGTCCTCTGTTGCCGCTTCTCGCACCTATCGCCGCACTCAAATAGCATTGTCCCGACACACAAAAGCACAATGCTCCGTGAACAAAAACCTCGGTTTCTATTCCGCAGTTTGCGCTTATATTATAAATCTCTTCAAGGCTTAATTCTCTCGCAAGTACTACCCTTTTTATTCCGTACTCCGCTGCTGCCAAAGCTCCTTCCAAGTTATGCACGCTCATCTGAGTCGACGCGTGTATCGCAAGGTCGGGAGCCGCTTCCTTTATCAGCTTCACTACTCCCATATCCTGCACGATTACTCCGTCAACTCCGACCTCCGCCATCTCTTTTACCGCATTTTTAAGCTCCTCAAACTCGCTCTCAAATACTAACGTATTCAGCGTTATATACACCTTGACTCCGTTTTTTCTGCATAACAATATCGCCTCTTGCAATGAAGAGGCGTTAAAATTATCCGCTTGGCGTCTGGCGTTAAAATTTTGCAGTCCCATATATACTGCATCCGCACCGCAATACACCGCGGCGCGCAACGATTCAAAAGAGCCTGCCGGCGCAAGAATTTCCATTACTTTTTCCCCGCAAGTAGCCTTATTTTCTCACATTCCTCTTTATCATCTCAAGCTCGCGAGATATTCTTTCCATATTTCTGCGTGCTTCATCTACCTCTATTCTTGCTTTTGCCGCATCTTCAAGGTAATCCTTCAGCTGTACTCTGATATGGTCCGCATTTGCGCGCTCTTTCTTGTAGATATCAAGGTAGCCTATCGCGCACAAAACAAGGGCTTCATTGAGAGAAAGTCCTGCGCTCTGCGCCATCAGTGCCGCTATCTGCTCGTTCAGCTCATCCGCAAGAGAGTGGACGTATCCCGAATCCTCCTGAGTATTTATCGTGTAATTCTGATTATATACTTCTATCTTCACCTTGTTTACTGCCATTTTCCACATCTCCATTCTTTTTTCTTTATCCTATACATACAGTATAATACACTTCTCGCTTCTTTACAACAATTTTTCCCGAATTATTTATTTTTTCGACAAATTTCCGTTACAGTGCATTTACCAGTACTTTAAAATGCTTACCGCGCTCCTCAAAATTTCTGTATTTATCAAAGCTCGCGCACGCCGGAGAAAGTGATATTATATCTCCCGCAACTGCATTTTCGTCCGCTATCTTTACTGCTTCTTCAAGGTCCTCTGCCCTGATTATCCTAAGCTCCGTCCCGTCATATCCCGCATCATTCTTAACCGCCGCTTCTATTTTATCAGCGGTCGCTCCGGTTAATATCAGCAGCTTTACCCTTGCATTTATCTCGGGAGCAAGCGGCTCAAAGGGTATCTTTTTATCGTACCCGCCTGCTATTATTATCATCTTTCTGTCAAAGGCTCTGAGTCCCGCTATGGTTCTTGTCGGATTTGTCGCTATCGAATCGTTGTACCATTTCACTCCGTTTTTTTCACGCACAAACTCTATTCTGTGCTCGACTCCGCCAAACTCGCGAGCTACCTTTTCCACCGTTTCCGGCTTTACATATCCGTATGTAGCCGCTATCGCAGTAAGAAAGTTATCGACATTGTGCATTCCGCGAATCTTAATATCACTTGCTTTAATTATCCTCTCGCTCTTTCCGTTTTTATCATAGCAAAGGTATTCGCCGTCGAAATAAGCTCCGTCCTTCACGTTACCCGAAAGCGAAAAATACACTGCTTCACCGCGAATTTCAGCTCCCATTTCCCGCGTTATCTCGTTATCTGCATTGAGTACTGTTCGTGAAAAAGCATTCTGGTGCGCGTAAATATTTTTCTTCGCGCCAATGTATTCCTCCATATCCTTATGCACGTCAAGATGATTAGGCGCAACATTAGTCACTACCGACACGTCAAATCTGTTTCGCATACTCATAAGCTGAAAGCTTGAAAGCTCCGCCACGACAACGTCATCCGCAGATACCTTCTCTATCTCCGGCAGCAGCGCTTTTCCTATATTCCCGCCTAGCAGAACATTGTACCCTTGCGCCTTGAGTATCTCCGCTATGAGAGTCGTGCTTGTAGTTTTACCGTCCGAGCCGGTTACCGCAAAGCTCCTGCAGGGACATAAATCAAAAAAGGTTTCCAGTTCACTCGTTACTACTGCTCCGCGCTTTCTCGCCTGCGTTAATGCGGGATGCAAAAAATTCATTCCCGGAGTTCTGAATATTACCTCAGCATCCAGCTCCTCGAGGTATTTTTCTCCGAGTACTAAGCTTACTCCCAATTTTTCAAATTCCTCTGCGACCTCTCCAAGACTTTCCTTACTGCGCTTATCTCTAAGCTCCACGCAAAGTCCTTTACCCGCAAACATTTTAATCGCATCGATATGGGATACCCCCGCACCGATAAAGCAAATCTTTTTTCCTTCAAGCGACTTAAAAAACGCTTCCGCCGCGCTACTCATAGCATTACCTCCAAATTATGCGCTTTTACTCCTTTATTATATAAAAATCTTTTCCGCAAAACAAGAGCTAAAGCTCCTTTTGCAAAATTTATATCCCAAACTTGCCGTCAGGACTTGCAAATAACCCTATTCGTATCGGGTAAAAAGTAAAGGTTACAAACAGTACCGCCAAAACGATTATTATTACAATTCCCGCCAAATCCTGAACCATCACACCCTGACCTATCCACGACTTGCTCAGCTTTTTTATCGAGTAAATTCCTGCAACTGCGGCTCCGATGACAAATATCGCTATATTTACAATTGCAATGTCCTTACCTATAATTCCTGAGCTTGTGTAGTAAAGGACTACTATACTTGCCATTCCTATTAAAATCGAAAGTGCTTTTGTCCAAAAAAATCCCGAAATATTCCTGCCGTAAAAAATATATTCCGCTATCATCCATATTACTATCGACCAGAATAATAGTTTCAGATGCTCCCATGTACTTTCATTGACCGCACCTATTATTCCTGCCCACGCCTTTTCTCCGCTGATATCAAATATAAAATGCAGAAATGATCCCACCGCAGACACAAAAATTACCCCTACGATATTCCACACAAATATCCTCTTTTTTATTTTTCCCTCATTAACCATTATTTCTCTTCCTTTCCAAAAACTCCCCCTATTTTATATTTTAGTATAGTTTTCAAAGTTTTATTCCTAACCCAAAATGAAAAGGACTCCTTCTGACTAAAGGAGTCCTTTTCCTCTTAAAATAAAAATCCCCCCGTAAAAACGAGGGGACTTGTTCAGCTTATATAAGCTCGATTATCGCCATCTCGGCAGCGTCTCCGCGGCGCGGGCCAATTCTGATGATTCTTGTGTATCCGCCGTTTCTCTCTTTGTACTTCGGCGCAATATCATCAAAAAGCTTCTTCGCTACGCTTTCCTTAGTTACATAGGAATATATCTGACGCTTGGAGTGGAGATTATCCTGTTTTGCAATAGTGATGATCTTTTCGGCTACAGATCTTACTTCTTTTGCTCTGGTTACGGTCGTGT
>CAJGEB010000060.1 GCA_904502045.1 uncultured Oscillospiraceae bacterium | reverse complement strand
TACGAAAAACGCGGAATCGCCGTAATGATTCCCAAGTGGGATCCCACAAAATGCATACAGTGTAACCGCTGCTCGCTCGTTTGTCCTCATGCGGTAATCCGTCCTTATCTGCTGAGTGATGAGGAAAAAGACGGCGCTCCCGACGGATTCGAAACCATTTCGGCTAACGGCGCGGCTAAAGGATACCACTTCTCGTTGCAGATATCGGATTACGACTGCACCGGTTGCGGCAGCTGTGTAAGTTGCTGTCCTGCCAAGGAGAAAGCCTTGACAATGGTTCCTGCCGAGCTCAACGATACAAAAAAGGAGCTTTGGAACTACGGACTCTCAATTTCCGACAAAGGCGACCTTTTTGATCCTTACACAATAAAAGGAAGTCAGTTCCGTCAGCCGCTTGTTGAGTTCTCCGCCGCTTGCGCAGGCTGCGGTGAGACTCCCTACGCAAAGCTCTTAACACAGCTTTTCGGCGACAGAGCTTACTGGGCAAACGGTACCGGATGCTCGCAGGCTTGGGGCGCTCCGATGCCGGGAATCCCCTACACCGTCAACAAGCGCGGCTTCGGTCCTGCTTGGACTAACAGCCTTTTTGAAAATAACGCCGAGCTCACTTTAGGTCTTTTCTTATCGGTCCAGCAGCAACGCTCGGCTCAAAAGATGAAAATCGAGGAGTATTTTGCCGCTACCGAAAGTCCTGCGGCTAAGGCTTGGCTTGACTCCTTCGATGATTTCGATGCCTCAAGAAAAGCTTCCGACGCTCTTATTGCAGAGCTTGAAGGAGCCAGCACTCCTCTTGCAAAAGAGATACTCGATCGCCGTGACCAGCTTGCGAAAAAATGCTTCTGGATGTTCGGCGGCGACGGTTGGGCGTATGACATCGGCTTCGGCGGACTCGACCACGTAGTCGCAAGCGGCGAGGATATAAACGTATTCGTCGTTGATACCGAGGTGTACTCCAACACCGGCGGACAAAGCTCAAAGGCTACTCCGCTCGGAGCCGTTGCACAGTTTGCTTCCTCGGGTAAAAAGAGCCGCAAAAAAGACCTCGGAGCTATCTTCCGCACCTACGGTAACGTATATGTAGCTCAGGTCGCGATGGGAGCCGATCCCAACCAGCTCATCCGCGCTATCCGTGAAGCCGAAAATCACAAGGGTCCCTCAGTAATAATCGCTTATACCCCCTGCGCCGCCCACGGAATAAAGGCAGGTATGCACCAGACTCAGCAGGAGATGAAGCGCGCGGTCGATTCGGGATACTGGACTCTCTACCGCTACAATCCCGCAAACGAACATCCCTTAACCGTCGATTCAAAGGAACCCACAATGTCCTACGACGACTTCTTGGACGGCGAGACCCGCTATGCTGCTCTGAAACGCACCTTCCCCGAAAACGCAGAGGTACTTTTCAGCGCCGCAAGTAAGGAAGCCGCAGAGCGTTACCAAGACTACAAGCGTCAGGAAAGCTTGAAGTAAGTTATAATTATATCCGCTCGTTAAACGGGCGGATATTTTTTGTTGTTCATTTAAAATACTCTTGCCAAAACTGATTTTATATTGTATAATATATTTTAATGTATATTCCGTCATGCAGTTGTGCGGGTCCTGTGCAACACAGCTCCGTGAATCATGTCAGGCGGTGACCCGAGCAGCATTAAGCGGATGCTGGCGTGTGCCGCAGTCAACCTGTACAACTGTATGACGGAATATATATTTTATTTATGAGGAATACGGAGAGTAGCGCTATGTATCAGGCTCTTTACAGAAAATACCGTCCTACTGCCTTCGACGACGTTGTCGGACAGGACCATATTACCGATATCTTGAAAAATGAGGTATCGGACGGCCGAGTTGCGCACGCTTACCTTTTCACCGGCTCCAGGGGTACGGGTAAAACCACCTGCTCGAAGATACTTGCCAAAGCCGTTAACTGCCCGAACGTGCAGGGCGGTAACCCTTGCGGAGTTTGCGATGTTTGTCGCGGAATTGATAACGGTTCCATCACCGACGTTCTCGAAATTGACGCCGCGAGTAACAACGGCGTTGACGATATCCGCAACTTAAAAGCTGAAACCAATTTTACTCCCGCTTCTGTAAAATACAGAATATACATTATCGACGAGGCGCACATGCTCAGTCCCGGAGCTGCAAACGCTCTCCTCAAAACTTTAGAGGAACCCCCTGAGTATGTTATCTTTATACTTGCAACTACCGAGGTGCACAAGATTCCCGCAACTATCCTCTCGCGTTGTCAGCGGTTCGGATTTAAGCGTATTGATCCCGAAATTATTTCCGAGAGAGTTTGCCTTGTCGCCGAAAAAGAAAATCTTACTATTGATCCCGATGCTGCAGCTATGATAGCAAAGCTCGCAGACGGCGGTATGCGCGATGCCCTTTCCCTACTCGACCTCTGCGCAGGATTTAATAAAAATATAACCCTCGATGTCGTTATCGAAGCTGCGGGACTCGCCGGTTCAAAATATGTGTCGGAGCTTGCCGAAAGTATTATTGACGGGGATATTTCGGGTTCCTTCAAGACACTTACCTCTCTTTATGAAAATTCAGTTGATATTATCAGACTTTGCGACCAGTTGATCGGTATCTTCCGCAATCTTATGATAGTTAAAACCGCATCTAACGCTGCACAGCTCATTATCTGCACTCCTTCTGAGCTCGATGAGCTGCGCCGTATCTCTGACAAATCAGAGCTTCCTTTCATCTTTACCGCACTCGATATTTTACAAGATACTTTAAGTAAGCTTTCTCGCTCATCTTCCAAAAAGACAGAGCTTGAGATGGCTCTTGTGAAAATGTGTAATCCTCAGCCGGATTTGTCTGTGTCCTCTCTTGCTGCAAGGCTCAATGAGCTCGAAAAACGCATTAGAAACCTTTCTTCTGCTCCCGCTGCAGTGCAGGAGTCGGAAATTCCCGCAAAACAATCTCAAAGTAAACCGACTGTTAAGGCTCCGGTTTCGGAAATTTCACACATTATCTCTGAATCCCCCTCTAATTCCGCATCCCTTATGGACGAGGAGCTTTGGGGTAAAATACTCGATGAACTTGCAAAGATAAACCCTGCGTTAAGGGCTGCGCTTACAAATTCCGCTGCTTATATTAAAGACGACATCATTTTAATAGATTCACCGGACGAGCTCTTCTTAAGACTGATACGCGAAAATGAGTACGCTAAGGAGTCACTCCGCGAGGCAGTAAAGGCTCAGACAGGTAAACGCTACCGTCTTGGTCCATACAGACGCGAGGCAAAAAAATCAGATGCAGATGCTCCGCTCACCCCCTTCCAAGAAATTTCTAAACTCGCTTGTGAAATGGGTGTAATGGAAGAGAATAAATAAATTATAATTTTTGGAGGTCTATATATGAAAGCAAGATTACCGCAAGGATACGGCGGAGGTCCCTCAAATATGCAGGGAATGCTCAAGCAAGCTCAAAAAATGCAGGAGGATATGGCAAGGCTCCAGGAGGAGCTGGAACAAAGAGAATATACGGCTAAGTCCGGCGGCGGAATGGTAGAGGCGGTCGTCGGCGGAAATAAGGAGCTCAAAAGTCTGAAGATATCCCCCGAGGCTGTTGATCCGGACGATGTAGAGATGCTCGAGGACCTTATTATCGCCGCTGTAAACGAAGCTTTACGCGAAATGGAAACGGTAAGCTCAGAGGAAATGAGTAAAATTACCGGACGCCTGCCCAATATGCCCGGACTTTTCTGAAAGGATCCCCCTTTATGAAATACGATCTTCGTCCTCTCACAAGACTTATCGAACCTTTTGAGCAACTCCCCGGAATAGGTAAAAAATCGGCTCAAAGACTTGCCTTCTACATCCTCAGCCGTACCGATGAGGAGATTGCTGATTTTGCCGATAGTCTTGTAGATGCTAAACACAAAATACGTTATTGTAACTGCTGTAAAAATATTACCGATTCCGATGTGTGCGATATCTGCGCAGATAACGGTCGCGACGCTTCAACTATATGTGTAGTCGAAAATGCCCGTGATGTCCTCGCGATAGAACGCACCGGCGAGTACCGCGGAAAATACCACGTTCTCCACGGACTTATCTCCCCTATGGACGGTATCGGTCCCGATTCGCTCTATATAAAGGAGCTGCTTTTGAGGACCGGTGGAGCTGACGTTAAAGAGGTAATAATGGCAACTAACCCCACCGTTGAAGGAGAGGCTACTGCCCTTTATATCTCAAAATTACTCAAACCGTTAGGTATAAAGGTGACGCGCCTTGCGTACGGAATACCCGTCGGCGGACATCTTGAATACGCAGATGAGGTTACTCTTTTCCGCGCTATAGAAGGCAGGAGTGAAATGTAATGATTGAAAAAATTAAGACTTTTATGAAAAGCGAGTCCTTTAAGAAACTGTTTAAATTCTGTGTCACGGGCGGACTCAATACCGTTGTGGACTTTTTGGTCTACTCCCTTGTCGCAGGAGTTTTACTTCAAAATGTTTATCTCGCTCAAACGGCAGGTTACCTCGCAGGCGTTGCCAACAGCTATATCATTAACCGCAGCTGGACTTTTAAAAAAGAAAAAGCAGGTTTTTTCAGCTCACAGCTTGTTAAATTCCTGATAGTCAATGCGATAACCTACGGAATCTCCCTCGCAGCTATGCATTTACTTGTGGAGGTTTGGGCAGTACATTGGTTGCTCGCAAAGGTGTTTGTCACTCCGGCAACCATTTTGGTTAATTTCCTGCTCAGTAACCTTTGGGCTTTCAAGAAAAAATAAAATCAACACGATTTATTTTTGTCGCTGTTATTGCTTCAAAAAGAATCGCTATGAGCTCGGTATCATAAAATCGCTCCTTTCGGTAACACTACTGCCGAAAGGAGTTTTTTTATGGATATCAACACGGTTTTAAGTATTGCAGCCGCATTTCTTTCAGGACTCTTTGCCTCTTTGGGAGTCGGCGGCGGAACCATCCTACTGCTTTATCTCACCGTTTTTGCTTCTGCTTCTCAGCTTTATTCCCAAGGAGTAAACCTCCTCTTCTTTATTCCGATTGCAGCACTCGCATTAATAATTCACACTAAAAATAAACTCGTAAAATGGAAGGTTACTCTCTGGGCCGCTCTCCCCGGACTCATAGGAGTATTCCTCGGCTCTCAATTTGCCTTTTTTATAGGTTCCGACCTATTGCGCAAAATATTTGGATTTTTCCTTCTTCTATTAGGTATAAAGGAGCTGTTTCTCCCTGCAAAAAATAAGCAAAATTAATATTCCCAACTTCTTTTTATTGCCTTTAAATTGAAAACAAATGTTATATTCCCCTTTATTTGTAACACTTTTTTGTTTGTTTTCAATTTAATAAATGTTATATTCCTTCGATATATAACATTCTTTAATAACATTTAACCACAATTAGCCTTTGTTTTCTCTCTTCCGTTTATGTGGATTCAACAAACCTTTTCTGCTTGGACATTTTTTGCGATTTTTATATTGAAAAAAATCAACTATAAAGGTTATTGGAGGTTTTGTCGTGACTTTAATACTTATCTCTTTGCTCGGAGCCGTAGCCGCTCTCGTCTTTGCCGCTGTGAATGCCTTGAAAATTAAAAAGCATTCTGAGGGTACGGACAAAATGAAAAAAATCGCAGCTGCTATCCGCACAGGTGCTAATGCGTATCTCCGCAGACAGTATCGCGGTGTTGCAATTTTCTTCATTGTAATGTTCTTTGTTTTACTTTTGCTTTCCTTCCTTGATTTTGTTAATGTATTCGTTCCGTTTGCGTTTTTGACCGGCGGTATATTTTCCGGTCTTGCCGGATTTTTCGGAATGAAAGTCGCAACCGCTTCCAACTCCCGCACTGCGTGGGCTGCTAAAAAAAGTCTTAACTCCGGACTGAGAGTTGCTTTCTCGGCAGGCTCCGTTATGGGATTTGTAGTGGTTGGTCTTGGTATTCTTGATACGGGACTTTGGTATCTCTTGCTCGAATGGTACTATTCCAGCGTCGAAGTATTAGCCGAGGCAGAGCGTATCGTGCAGATATCCTCCACTATGCTCACCTTCGGAATCGGCGCTTCCTCTATGGCGCTTTTTGCAAGAGTAGGCGGCGGTATCTTTACCAAGGCGGCTGACGTAGGTGCTGATATCGTAGGTAAAGTCGAAGCGGGTATCCCTGAGGATGACCCCAGAAACCCTGCTGTTATCGCAGATAACGTAGGTGACAACGTAGGTGACGTTGCCGGAATGGGAGCCGACCTTTACGAATCCTTCACAGGAGCAAGACTTTCCGCTGCTGCACTTGCCGTTTCCGCAGGTCTCGGAGTCGCAGGCTTTGCGCTCCCGATGCTGCTTTCTGCTTTAGGTGTATTTGCTTCCATAATCGGTTCCTTCTTTGTAAAAACAAAAGAAACTACT
>CAJGEB010000059.1 GCA_904502045.1 uncultured Oscillospiraceae bacterium | reverse complement strand
TCCCTCAACTATTATATCCCCGTCGGAAGCAGTCCTTTCAAACGCATCCTTTATCGGAAATACTGCAACAAGCGGTACTAACGACACTACCAAAAGACATATCATCCTTCTCTGCGGGTTCATATTCTTAAAGCTGAATTTCCCCTTGAAAATATCCCCGATTGCGCGGAAAAATTCCACCACAAGCTCCCATATCGTCTTGTAAAACGCCGCAAATACCGCCGCAAGCGTTCCGAAATGAAGCAGTATCGAAAACACCACTCCCGCTTCCCCGGAGTTACCGGTAAAATGCTGATAAAGCGAGAGGTGTCCTGAGCTCGATACCGGTAAAAATTCCGTCAGTCCTTGTATTACTCCTTGTATAATCGCATTGATAATATCCAATATGTCATCTCCCTTGCTTACAAACAGATGTCTTCTACTGCAATATTTTTCCTATCTCAAAGCGTTTGTCGAGGTACATTTTCAGGTCGGTGGTTATCAGCCGCTCCACGCGAAGTCCGCCCTCGCACCGTACTCCTTCAACAAGCCCTCCTTTTACCTTCATCGTCACTTTTTTATCCTGCGCTCCGCTCTGATTTCCGAATATCTCCTCTGCCGATGCAACTGTGTAAAGTATCACCGTACCTCCACACCCTTTCCTTCGGCGCGCCGCTCGTCTATCATCGAATACAGCTTCTTCAGCACGTCTGAGATACTCCCCAAGCTGTCAATGAGTCCTTCTCTCACCGCACTCTCGCCGTCCAGAGCCGTTCCGATATCCGTTACGAGCTCCCCTGCGTTCATCATAAGCTCACGAAACCGCTGCGCACTCATCCTTGAGTTTTCCGTCACGAATTTTACTATCCTATCCTGCATCTTGTCAAAATACGACATCATCTGCGGAGCTCCGAGCACTAGTCCGTTCATCCTCACCGGGTGTATCGTCATCGTGGCGCTCGGAACTATAAACGATGCCTTTGCACTGCATGCGAGCGGTACTCCTATCGAATGTCCTCCGCCCAAGACAAGCGACACCGTCGGTTTACTCATTCCCGCTATAAGCTCGGCTATCGCAAGTCCTGCCTCGACGTCGCCTCCCACCGTGTTCAGCATTACTATCAGTCCGTCTATCTCAGGGTCCTGCTCCACCGCTGCAAGCTGCGGCATTACGTGCTCGTATTTCGTCGTCTTATTGTGCTCCGGCAACACGTAATGCCCTTCTATCTGCCCCACTATCGTAAGACAGTGCACCGCATAGCTCCCGTTTTTCTTGGTCACAGACCCCGTCTGTGCTATCGCTTCGCTTTCGCTGCACACCTCCTGCATTCCTTCGCTTTCGGCGCCTTCCTCCGTGCAACTTTTTATTCTTTTTTCGTCCATTTCTCCGCCTCCGTACTTTTTAAAAGTATTTTTGGCGGTTCCCCTTTATATATTCATCGGTTAATTATATTCCCCGATTTCCGCTTTTATCAATATCCGAAAATTTCCAAAAGCGAATCGTCGTTTTCTACGTAATCCTTCTGCACGTCATAAATTCGGTAGCTGTCCTCGTCGTCCCTTATCGCTACCTTCGCAATCCCCGCGTTTATTATCATTCTCTTGCACATCGCGCACGGATTCGCATTCTTCACATACTCCCCGTTTGAGCGCTCTCTTCCCACAAGATACAGTGTCGCTCCCAGCATATCGTTCCTCGATGCGTGTATTATTGCATTCGCCTCCGCGTGTACCGACCTGCACAGCTCGTATCTCTCGCCGCGCGGTACGTTCATCTTCTCCCGCATGCATACTCCCATATCTATACAGTTTGCTCTGCCTCTCGGAGCTCCCACATATCCCGTCGAGATTATCTGGTCATTCTTCACGATTATCGCTCCGTAGCTCCTTCTCAGGCACGCTCCGCGCTCCGCTACCGTTTCCGCTATATCAAGATAATAGTTCGTTTTATCCCTTCTCTTTACTTCCACTTTCCTCTCCGCCTCCGCTCTTATATGTATAGTTATTTTTATTATACATTATTTCTCCTCCCGAAACAATAACTTATAAAAATTTCTCTGAAACAACTTGCCTACTCCCTGCAAATAGGTTATGATATCTATGATATTTTTTAAAAGGAGCGGTCTTTTTGCAGCTTACCGATATCGGCGTTCTTAAATCCATCATCTCTAAATACGGTTTTACCTTCTCAAAAAGCCTCGGTCAAAATTTCCTCATCAATCCCACCGTTTGTCCGAAGATGGCTCAAAACAGCGGCGCCGACAAGTCTACCGGTGTCATCGAGATAGGTCCCGGTGTGGGAGTCCTCACCCGCGAGCTCGCTGCCGTCTGTAAAAAAGTCGTCTGCATTGAGCTCGACTCCCGACTTATTCAAATCCTCGACGAAACTCTCGCCGACCTTGATAACGTCAAGGTCATTAACGCCGATGCTCTCAAAACCGATTTCGCCGCTCTCATTGAGGAGCATTTCCCCGGCGACGACGTCGTAGTCTGCGCAAATCTCCCCTACTACATAACCACTCCCGTTATTATGTACCTGCTTGAATCGCAGCTTAAGATATCCTCTCTCACCCTCATGCTCCAAAAGGAAGCCGCTACCCGTATCTGTGCCCGACCCGGTTCCCGCGATGCCGGAGCCGTCAGCCTTGCCGTCAGATATTGGGGGGAACCAAAAGTCCTTTTCAACGTTCCGCGCGGCAGCTTTATGCCTGCTCCAAACGTCGATTCCGCCGTCATCCGCATTGATATCCATCCTTCCCCCGTCGTTACCTCTTGCTCGCGGGATTCCTTCTTCAAGATAGTTAAAGCTGCTTTCTCCATGCGCCGCAAAACTATTCTCAACTGCATCTCCGAACACCTCCGCATCCCAAAAGCTACCGTTTCTCAGCTGCTCGAAAAATCCGGCATTCCTTCTAATGCCCGCGCCGAACAGCTCTCTCTCAAAGATTTCGAATCCATTGCTCTCCACTTCGAATCCGCCGGTTTTTAAACGTTTTGTAAACATATCTCCCAATTCTCATTTTATTCATAAAATTCGGGTATCATTTATTTGTACCTACGACGCTCGCTCCTCTGCACCTCACTCTTCAGCACGCGTCGCTCAATTCAATCCTATTCGGCGATCCGCCCGCGGAAACTCCGTTTCCGCGACGGGAGCTTCGCTCCCGAACCCAAAAGCAAAGCTTTTGGGGTGCGGATCGCCATACAGTAAAGATACGGTGATAATTATGATATTTTCCAAAAAAGGTAAACGGCTCGCGAGCGACGCTTGTAAGCACTCAACAGTAGTCTGCGTAACCGACCAGTATTCCTGCGAGCGTCTGATCAAAGCAGGCAGAACACTCGCGGAAATAAGCGGAACAAGGCTTTTGGTTATAAACGTGTCGAATCCTGATTTATCGAAATGCGACAGTAATGCAATCGAAGCTCTTTTTTCTGCATCAAAAGAGTACGGCGCAGTTATGAATGTGTATTACTCGCTTGATCCTCTCAAAACGATCGGTAATTGTATAAAAAACGAGAAGGCGGTAAATGTTATAACGGGTATTCCGCAGAGCGCCAATTCCATTTTAAATAAGCTGTGGAGCAAATTTTCGTCAACGAACTTTTTTGCGGTGGATAATAACGGAACACTCAAAGAGAGAGGGGATTCCGAAAGCTCCTCTGCAATAGCGTAATACAGCACCGCCGTTTTCGGCGGTTTTTTATTTTCACGGTATAATGCCGATTTTGTGTTGAAAAATACATAAAAAGGATTTATAATATTTTTATATTTGATTAGGAGGTTTTTTCAATGGCGTTTGAAGTAACAAGAGATACTCTTATAGGTGATATTCTTGATCAGGACCCGTCCTGCGCTCCTTATTTTTTGCAGATGGGTATGCATTGTCTCGGTTGTCCCGCTTCCAGAGGTGAGACCGTCGCTGAAGCTTGCGAGGTTCACGGAGTAGATGCGGACGAGCTTATTGATATGCTCAATTCCCATTTCGGAGCTTAATTTATGACGGGATCCGAAACAGGCACGCTCGATGCAAGACTCCTTTCGGTGTACTCTTTTATAAGACACGGCAGTACCGCGGTGGACGTCGGTTCCGACCACGCCCGCCTTGTTTGTGCGCTTGTCGAGGACGGAGTATGCCCCTTTGCATCGGCTACCGATATAAATTTTTTACCGCTTGAAAACGCCCGCGCCGAAATTTCAAGACGCGGACTGCAAAGCAAAATAAAAACATATTTGTGCGACGGACTTGCGCAGGTACCGCCGAATTCTGCCGACGATATTATAATCGCCGGTATGGGCGGCGAGCTTATCTGCAAGATAATTTCCGGCGCTTCTTGGCTTTGTGATAAAAATAAACGCCTTGCGCTCCAGCCGATGACTAAAGCCGACCGCCTGCGCACCTTCCTCTATCAAAGCGGCTTTGAGATACTCAAGGAGCGCGCTTCTCAAACCGACGGCCGTCTTTATACCGCTTTATCCGTCGCTTATACCGGTAAAAAACGGACGATTACTCCCGTTTTTGCCAAAATCGGAATGCTCCCGCTTGACCCTTCCCCCGAAGCTTCCGCTTATATTCGCGAGCAAGCTCACGTCGCTCAAAAAATCTCTCTCGGACTTGCTCTTTCTTCAAGCGATACCGATAAACTCCAATCTCTTTGGTTTAAAAAACTCTCAGACGACCTTATTTCTATTGCTAACGGAGGCGATTACTGTGATTTCCGCCCTTGATATCTATAATTTTTTAGATTCCTTTGCTCCCTTTTCTTCTGCGGACTCTTGGGATAACTGCGGTATTTTAGTCGGTTCCCCAAACACCCTTTCCGAAAAGATTCTCGTTACCCTCGATGCCTCTTCAGACGCCCTCGATACCGCCATTTCCATCGGAGCAAAAATCATTCTCTCCCACCACCCCGTTATCTTTCACCCCCTCAAATCAATTAACGAAAATTCTGTCGTTGCGCGTGCTATTCGCGCCGGCATTACCATTATTTGCGCACATACTAACCTCGACTACGCTGTCGGCGGAGTAAACGATGCTCTTGCAGGCGCTCTTGACCTCACCGATATCCGACCCTTTGACTATTCCCTTTCACCTCTTCCTCTCGGACGCATCGGTAAGCTCCGCACGCCACTTTCCCCCGCAGAGTTTATCTCTTTTGTTAAAGAGAAGCTCTCCTGCCCCACCCTTCGCGTTGCAGGTTCCGTTCCCGAAATTAATACTGTTGCTGTCAGCGGCGGTTCCCTCGCTTCCTCCCCTCTCAAAGCCGTTTCCCTCGGTGCCGACGCTCTCATCAGCGGTGACATTAAACACGATGTTTTCTCCTCTCTCCCACATTCCGACATCCTTCTCATCGATGCCGGTCACTTCTATACCGAAAACGTCGTTATCGCTCCTCTCTCAAAAAAATTAGCCGACGCTTTCCCTTCCGCTTCCTTCTTCCCCTTCGCTGCGCCGGCTCCCTTCTCTTTCTTCTAATTCCTCTCGTAACCTCACATCCCGCGGCCGCCTTCGGCGCCTCCAAGGCGCAGATCGGGGCGCAATATCTTGCGCCACTACGCCCAAAACTTTGTTTTGGGCGCGGCGGCCGCGGTAATGCAGTAAAATAAACCGAAAAAATCCGGCGCGATGCGTCGGGGAAAGGAAGCTCGAACACGGGCAGAACAAAAGTATGGCTCTTGACGGTGGATTTTTATACCGAATAGCAAAAGAGATCTCAAACACAGCTGTGGGCGGACGGGTTGAAAAGCTCCATCAGCCGTCGCGTGAAGAGATAGTAATATCAATAAGATGCAAAGGCGGAGCAGTAAAGCTGCTCGTTTCGGCAAACGCAGGGAACCCAAGAATACACATTACCGAGTCGCCGATAGATAATCCGCAGACTCCGCCGATGTTCTGTATGCTGCTGCGAAAAAAGCTGACGGGAGCGAGATTGTCAGCGGTACGCCAAAACGGGCTTGACCGTACCCTTCTCCTCGAATTTGACGGATATGATGATTTGGGGGATCCCGCCCTCTTCACCCTCGTTTGCGAGATCATGGGCAGACACAGTAATATTATTTTGGTTGATCAGAACAACAAGATTATAGATGCAATAAAAAGAGTTACCGCAGAAACCTCTTCGGTAAGACAGGTTTTGCCCGGAATTATATATTCTGCGCCGCCCGCACAGGATAAGTTTAGTCCGCTTTCTGTTTCTTTTGAGGAGATATGTTCCGTTTTGCAAAGGCTCCCCCAAGACACCGAGCTGTCTTGTGCTTTACTCTCCTCGCTTCAGGGAATTTCTCCCGTTGTAGCACGCGAGCTCGCATATAAATGCGGTGCGGAATTTGTGAGGGATTTAAACCACTACACCCTTTCCCTCTTGGAAAAAGCCGTGTGCAATCTTTCTGATGCTCTCGACAGTGATG
>CAJGEB010000058.1 GCA_904502045.1 uncultured Oscillospiraceae bacterium | reverse complement strand
GATATTGATGAGATACTTCACGATTCCGAGCTCAGACGCGCAAAATCCACCGCCCTCAACGTCCTCTCTTATAATAACCGTTCCTCTGCAAAGCTGCGTGAGCGGCTGCTCAAGGATTACCCCGAGGATATCGTCGATGAGATAATGCCCGACCTTGTTTCTGCGGGACTCGTCAACGATAACGAATACGCCTACACCTACGCTTACGACGCTGTAAGGGTAAAGCTGTGGGGCGATATAAGAATAACTCGGGAGCTTCGTCTGCGGGGGATAGATGACGATTCCATTGAAGAAGCTATTTCCCTCGCCTCAGAGGACGGCTTTTCCGAAGATGAACGCTTGGAAATACTCGTGGAAAACAAATATGCCGCGCGGATTTATGATGAAAAATCCCGCAAACGCGCCTTTGATGCGCTGCTCCGTCTCGGTTACCGATTCGGAGATATCAGAAATGCTCTTAATATTATTGAAGAAACGGATTGAATAAATAATGCCTATTAAAGTCGGAATGGTCTCTTTGGGATGCTCTAAAAATCAGGTCGATGCGGAACATCTCCTTTTTGACCTTAAACAAGCAGGATTTGAGCTCTGTGTCGATTCGGGAGAATGCGACGTCGTAGTAATCAACACCTGCGGATTTATCGAAGCCGCCAAACGCGAGGCTATTGAAAATATACTCGAATTCGCCGAGCTCAAAAAAGAGGGCCGTATCAAAGTTATTGCGGTCACCGGCTGTCTTGCCGAAAGATACCGCGATGAGCTCGAAAAGGAGCTCCCCGAAGCAGATATCGTTTTGGGAATCGGCTCCAATAACGAACTCGTTGATGCTATAAACCGTGCATTGAACGGCGAAAAGACCGTTATGTTCGGCGAAAAAGAAAACCTCGCTCTTGAAGGCGGAAGAATAATCTCAAACCTCCCCTTTTACGCCTACATAAAAATAGCGGAAGGCTGCAATAACCGCTGCGCTTACTGCGCTATTCCCCAAATAAGAGGTAACTACCGCAGCCGTAAGATAGAAAACATACTTGAGGAAGCTCGCTTCTTTGCCGAAAACGGCGTGTCGGAGCTGATAGTCGTTGCGCAGGATACCACAATGTACGGTACCGACCTCTACGGCGAAAAGAAGCTGCCTGAGCTGCTTAACAAAATGTGCGAGATAGACGGAGTAAAACAGATCCGCCTTTTGTACGCCTACCCCGACAAGATTACCGACGAGCTTATTGATACTATTGCAAATCAGCCGAAAATAGTTAAGTATCTTGATATTCCCTTCCAGCACGTATCGGAAAACGTCCTCAGAAAAATGAACAGACCCGGTAACAAGGAGTCCGCACTTGCGCTTGTGAAGAAATTACGCAGCCGTGTTCCCGGAATTATCCTCCGCACGACTCTTATGACAGGGTTCCCCGGCGAAACCGAAAAGGATTTTGAAGAGCTTTGCGAATTTATGGATGAGGTACAGTTTGAGCGGCTCGGTTGCTTTGCTTTTTCTCCCGAGGAAAATACTCCTGCCGCGGATATGCCCGATCAGATAGACGACGAGATAAAAGAACGCCGCGCCGACCTTATTATGACGAAGCAGATGACCGTTATAGAAAACTTTAATCAAAAGCAGATAGGTAAAACTCTTGAAACGGTAGTCGAAGGCTACGACAAATACGCCGGAAGCTTCTTCGGACGCAGTGCCTATGATGCCCCCGATATAGATTCGAAGGTATTTTTCTCTTCCGATAAATTGTTATCCATAGGAGATTATGTTGGTGTCCTCATCACCGATTGTATGGAATATGACCTTATCGGCGAGACTGTATAAATAAAGGAGTATTGCTATGAATCTTCCGAATAAACTCACTTTGCTCAGAATAATTTTAATTCCCTTCTGTATTGCCGCTATGCTGATAGAGGCTATTCCCCACCGATTTGCTATTGCGCTCGTAATATTTATCGCCGCGTTTGTTACCGATGCTCTCGACGGTAATATTGCAAGAAAAAGAAATCTGGTGACCGATTTCGGAAAAATGATGGATCCTCTCGCAGATAAGATGCTTGCGATATCGGTGCTCATCTGTTTTGTTGAGCTCAACGTCGTTTCCGGACTCGTTGTCGTTATCGTTATTATGCGCGAGCTTATGGTTACTTCGCTGCGTATGATAGCCGTCGAAAAGGGAAAGGTAATTGCCGCGGATATCTTCGGTAAGATAAAAACTATGTTTCAGGCTATCGCTCTTTCCATTACCTTCGCTCTTTGCGAGGCTTGGGAGCTTACCATTCTTCCCGAAAAATTCCCCGCACAGCTCATTGTCGATATTATGATGTGGATAATGGCTGCTCTCACTTTAATTTCCGGTGCTAATTACTTAATCAAAAACAGGAGCATTATTTCGAAATGAGCCGTACCCCTAAAGATAAGCTTTTTCTTGTTCTGAAAATAATTGTAGGAATATTGATTGCCTCTATTGTCGTATCGCTTGTAATAAAGCTGTTTCCGTGGTTTGTATCGCTTAAAGATGCTGAGGTAAGAGAGGAGTTCCTTGAATATCTCACCTCTCTCGGAGTCGAAGGCTTTCTCGTTATGGTCGGAATACAGGTGCTTCAGGTGATACTTGCAGTACTCCCCGGAGAACCCATTGAGGTCCTTGCCGGAACTATGTACGGTACCCTCGGCGGACTCGCCCTGTGCCTCATCGGTCTTTTCATCGGAACCTTTGCCGTATATTTTTTGGTAAAGCTTCTCGGCAAGAGATTTGTAAATATACTTTTTTCAGAAAAAAACGTAAAAAGATTTTCTTTTCTCAGTGATAATAAAAAACTTGAGATAATTATGTTTATCCTGTTTTTTATTCCCGGAACTCCAAAGGATCTTCTGACATACATTGCTCCTCTCACACCGATTAAACCTTTACATTACTTCTGCATCGCCATCTTTGCCCGCATACCTTCCGTTATTTCATCAACCTATGCCGGCGCAACCATTACAGACGGCGACTATACCAAAACCATCATCGTTTTTGCCATAACCGGAGTGCTCGGAATACTCGGCATAATCTTCAACAACAAAATTATTGAATTACTCAGAAAAGTCAAAAACCGAGCAATTCACAAATAAATCTTAAAATTATAAATTAACCTAAAAAGGAAAGGAAAAGGAATTATGAACGTATTTATTGTATCAGCCTGCAGAACCGCTGTGGGTAAATTCGGCGGTACTCTTTCGGGTACTTCCGCTCAGACTCTCGGTGCTACCGTTATTAAAGAGGCTATCTCTCGCGCAGGACTCACTCCTGAAAATATCGACGAGGTAATTATGGGAAACGTTCTTCAGGCAGGGCTCGGACAAAATCCCGCAAGACAGGCAGCTCTTAAGGCAGGGATTCCCACCGAAGTCCCCGCTATGACGCTTAATAAGGTATGCGGCTCGGGACTTCAAGCTGTCGTTACCGCTTCTCAGATAATCAAAGCAGGAGATGCGGACTGCATAGTAGCCGGCGGAATGGAAAATATGAGCCTCGCTCCTTATCTCTGCGACAGCGTTCGCTGGGGAGCTAAAATGGGTCCCGTAAATATGAAGGATTCCATGATAAACGACGGACTTTGGGACGCTTTCAACGATTACCACATGGGTATTACTGCTGAAAACGTTGCCGAAAAATACGGCATCTCCCGCGAGGAGCAGGACTCCTTCGGTGCCGCTTCTCAGCAAAAAGCAGTTAAAGCTATTGAAGAGGGTAAATTTAAGGACGAGATAGTTCCTGTTGTAATTCCCGCCAAAAAAGGAGATCCGCTCGTATTTGATACCGACGAGTACCCCCGCGCCGGAACTACCACCGAAACCCTCGCTAAATTAAAGCCCGCATTCAAAAAAGACGGTACCGTTACTGCTGGAAACGCCTCCGGTATCAACGACGGAGCCGCAGCACTCGTAATTGCAAGCGAAAAATTCGTTAAAGAGCACAACCTTAAGCCGCTCGCCAAAATAGTTGCCAACGGTTCCGTGGGAGTAGACCCCTCTATCATGGGAATGGGTCCCGTACCCTCCTCAAAGCAGGCTCTCGCAAAAGCAGGACTCTCCGTTTCCGACATTGACCTCTTTGAGCTTAATGAAGCGTTTGCTGCTCAGAGCTGCGCAGTAGCCAAGGAGCTCGGCGCTGACCCTGCTAAGATCAACATTAACGGCGGCGCTATTGCTATCGGACACCCCATCGGAGCTTCCGGTGCAAGAATCCTCGTAACCCTCCTCTACTCTCTCATTCACGAAAACAAAAAGCTCGGTCTTGCTTCCCTCTGCATCGGCGGCGGAATGGGCGAAACCTTAATAGTTGAAAAATTACAGTAATTTATATAAAAGGATGGCGATGTATATGAAAATTGCAGTTTTAGGGGCAGGAACCATGGGCAGCGGAATTGCTCAAACCTTTGCAAGCGCAGGATATTCCGTCGCTCTTTACGACCTTAAGGAAGAGTTTGCTTCGGCAGGAGCCTCCCGTATTACCAAAGGACTCGAAAAATTAGTTGCTAAAGGTAAAATGGATGAGGAACGCAAAAACTCCATCGTAGCCAACATTATTCCCACTGCCGATATCGACACTCTCAAGGACGTCGATTTTGTAGTTGAAGCTATATTTGAAGATATGCAGGCTAAAAACTCTCTTTTCAGCAAGCTTAATAATATTTGCGGAGAAGATACGATATTTGCTTCCAACACCTCATCACTTTCCATTACCGAAATCGCAGTAGCCTCAGGCAGACCCGATAAATTTATCGGTATGCACTTTTTCAATCCCGCTCCCGTAATGAAGCTCGTTGAGCTCATCAGCGGAGTATTCACCTCGCAGGAAACCTTTGATAAATGCAAGGAGCTCGCTTTAGCTATCGGCAAGGAGCCCGTTACAGTTACCGAGGCTCCCGGATTTGTTGTTAACCGCATACTTATTCCGATGATAAACGAGGCGGTCTGTGTCTACTCTGAAGGAATCGCTTCCGCCGCCGATATTGATAAGGCGATGATGCTCGGAGCTAATCACCCGATGGGTCCCCTCGCTCTCGCCGACCTCATCGGTAACGACGTTGTTCTCGCAATCATGAACGTACTCTACACCGAAACCGGTGACTCCAAGTACCGCGCTTGTCCGCTGCTTAAGAAAATGGTACGTGCTAAGATGCTCGGTAAAAAGACCGGTAAGGGATTCTTCGATTATCAATAATTTAATGACAAAAAAGCCTTGATTACTCAAGGCTTTTTTACTGCATATTTTTAGACCGCAATGCTTTGCTGCTGTGAATTGTTATGATGCCACTTTATTTTTTGTCAATACATTTGCACTCATCACTACATACAAAATTATTTGTTTTGGAATGCACAAATTTCGTTTTGCATCCGCATATTACACAGTTACCTTCAACATCAGAAAGAAACAATTTTTTTATTATTAATTCTTGTTTGTATGCCAAATTGAAATCTATAACATCGTCATATAAATTGCGGAATTTATATATTGTTTTTTGATAATTTTCAATCCATATTTCCTTATCTAAATAACCACTCTATTTTTCATGCCAAAATAGAGTGGGATGTAAACACTTACATTTCGAACAATAAATACCGTCAATTTCTATATCAATCTCTGCCATAATTATACTTCCTTTGATTTAACAGTATTCACTGATGAAATCAACATAACTCTTATACTTGTACAAGCCGAGTCAAGATTTTTATAGGTTGATTCGTCAATATAATTCGTTTTATATAAAAGTTCAAGCCAATAGCCTGTTTCACTTGCTTCCTTTAAGGCAATCTCAAGTTTGCAATAAAATCAGCACGACTATGACCATATTTGCTCTCGGCAATGTTGGCACAAACGCTTGTGGCAATTCTTCCAATTTGATTTGAAATGATAGTTTCTTTTCTATGACGAAGTTCTTTTACTAAATTCAGAACATCAACAGATAATTGCATTGATAAATCAGAGAATTTATCTTCTTTCATTTCTATCATCTCAACTAAATTATACCATTCTTTCGCACGAACTTCAACATCGTTTGCCGTAGGCAACACTGTTTATGCGAAGCATAACACCGTTTGCGATTTATCGCAAACTCGTTTTGTGTCCGTTTCGCGAACAACGATGTTCTCACTATGCTCGAAACATAGTCGGGTCTGTCACTTAGCCTTCTCCGTAAACCCTTTATTTATCGGGTTTTCTGGACTTCGGTTTGCACTTTTGAAAATCTGCATCTCGCAGTTTTCTCGCAATTTAGGTTTTGGCTTTGCCTTTACAATTTTATATGGAGACGTATCGAAGTGGTCATAACGGGGCTGACTCGAAATCAGTTAGGGAGCAATCCCCCGCGAGTTCGAATCTCGCCGTCTCCGCCAATAAATAAATCAAATGTATGGGACCACCCTTTAAGGGCAAGCCCTCCGGCTATCTTTTGATAGGGTTTCGGGAACCGTTC
>CAJGEB010000057.1 GCA_904502045.1 uncultured Oscillospiraceae bacterium | reverse complement strand
TTTCCCGCAGCAGTGAGAGTACCGCGGTATTCTCTCATTTCATCGGGCGAGAGGTCGCAAACATAAGCCTTACCCTCGCGAATAAGCTTGATGGCGAATTCATAGCATTTATCGAAATAGTCGGAACCGTAGAAGATACCGCCGTCGGGTTCAGCTCCGAGCCAGCGCAGGTCCTGCTCGATGGAGCGAACGTACTCATCGTCCTCTTTGACGGGGTTAGTGTCATCATAACGCAGATTAAATTTTCCGCCGTATTTTTTAGCAGCATTCCAGTTGATCCATATAGCCTTGGCGCTTCCTATATGGAGGTAGCCGTTGGGTTCGGGCGGAAATCTCGTGTGTATTTCCGAAACTTTACCCTCTTCGAGATCGGAATCAATAATATCATGAATAAAATTGGAGGAGATTTCTTCCATAAAAGATCACAAACCTTTCTGAATTTAGTTTAAAGCGGAAAGAGCAGAGGAGATACGCTCCAAAACTCTTTTTTGACCGAGAACCGAGAGTACTGCGTACATATCGGGGGAATTTACCCTACCGGTAACAGCGACTCTGATAACGGAGCTTACGTCACCGACGTTACCCTTGAAAGCGTCGGGATTTTTCTTATATTCCTTCATATCGGCTGCAAAACCGATATCGGTCGCAAGTGCGCGTATTTTATCGAACCAAACGGTCTGGTCGTCAGAGGGATCGTATATATCGGCGTACTTTGTAAGTATCAGCTTAATATCCTCTGCAGAGAGCTTTTCGGGATAGGGGTAAGCGGGAAGGAAGAGCTTATCGTAGAAAAAGTCGATGTTATCCTTCACATCGCTCCAGACAGCGAAATCCTTTCTGGGTTTTGCACCGCCTCTGCCTATGGAGAGGATGGCGAGGGAGTAATCGGGGGAGTTAGTAAACACGGAGTAAAACTCTTTGTCGTATTCCTGAGCCCACTCGCTTACGTAGTCGTAAACCTTTTGAGCGGACATTCTTGAAATGACGTTTTTAGATACGTCGTTGAGCTTAACGAAATCGAAAAGGCAGCCTGAGGGACTCATTTTCTTAATTGAAAACTGGAACTCGGTGTAAGGAGTATCGGGATTTTGCATACGCCACTCCTCGAAATTGGAGTTGAGAAGCGTCATAACGTACTCAATAACACACTCGGGAGCATAACCCATTTTTTTATAGTCAGCGAGCGCAGCACCGTTATCGCGTTTGGAGAGTTTTTTCTTGGAACCGTCCTCAGAGAGCTTCATAAGTTGAGAGATGTGGAGGTACTTAGGGAGCTTAAAGCCGAGAGCAGAGAATATCTGAATATGCTTAGGTAAGCTTGAGAGCCACTCTTCGCCGCGAACGACGTGAGTAGTACCCATCAGATGATCGTCGACGGCATGTGCGAAGTGATATGTGGGAATACCGTCGCTTTTCAGCAGTACCTCATCAATATCGTTTTCGGTAATATCGACAACACCCTTTATAAGATCGGTGAATTTAAGCTTATTTTCGTGATTACCGGGGGAGCGCAAACGCAGAACGAAAGGCTTACCCTCATTAAGTGCGGCCTCTATTTTTTCAATGGGAGCATCTCTCCAAACGGCCCACTCTCCGTAATATCCGGTAATAAGTTTATCGGCCTCTTGTTTTTGTCTTATGTCATTGAGCTCCTCAGCGGTACAGAAGCAAGGGTACGCCTTACCCTCCAAAACGAGCTGTTTTGCGAAGGTCTGGTATATTTCGGCGCGCAGACTTTGGCGGTAGGGGCCGTAGTTACCGTTATCCCCGTCGAGTAAAGCGCCTTCGTCGAAGAAGACCTGATAATGTGAAAAAGCCTCGATAATACCGGCATCAGCACCCTCGACCTCACGCTTAGCATCGGTATCTTCGATGCGGAGGTAGAAGATTCCGCCGCTTTGGTGAGCGAGGCGTTCGCTTACAAATGCGGGGAAAAGACTGCCGAAATGTACGAATCCCGTGGGACTCGGAGCGATTCTTGTTACTTTAGCACCTTCCGGTAAAATTCTTTTCGGGAATTTAGCCTCAATATCAGCCGGAGATAAATTAATGTGCGGAAAAAGGAGTTGTGCAAGATAATTTTGGTCCATAATAAACACCTATCCTTAACAAAGGATTCCTTTCGCGAATTTACAACATAATATAATAACACAAACTTGAGCAGTAATCAACTTTTAGAAGGTAAGTTTTGAAAGATTTATATCGTTTGAGAAATTGGAGAAGCTGTAGAGAATGAGGACTTGGTCGAAATGGTTAGAGGACATAAGCTCGCTCATTTTTTGGGGAATATATCTGAGGTCGACAACAACAACTTCTTTAAACTCGGTGAGCAGAAACGGAGCGAAGGAGTTGCCGTAGGAATCCTTTACGAGCAGGCAGGAACCCTCGGCATCGGGGCAATCCGAAACGATGCGGGTAATACCGTTATTACCGTGAATGAAACCGGAATAGGCGTCGGTAGTGTTGAATTTTTCGACATCGTGCAAGGAGTCGGAAGTTTCCCCGTCAAACTCAATGGACTGAACGGGGATATCGTAATAATTTATGGTGTCTGCAGTAGCAGAGAAGAGTTTGCATTTATAAAAGCTTGTGCCGTAAAAATCCGAAACCGATTTATAACCGTAAACAGAAAAATCTGACGGAGTAAATGCGAGAAGGTTCATATATTCTGAGAAAACGAGCTCGGCTCCCAAAGTAGTCCAGTGGTGGTCGGTCTTGTAGAAGATATATTTGTCGGAATTTTCTTTTAATATACTGCGGGAATCGAGCACGGAGATTCCAGCCTTTTTTGCATCGGAAAAAATTTCGTCCAAGATGGGATTTTGGTCTATATTATCGGCGCCGTAAGGCATACGGTGGGAGAGTACCGAGTAGGAAGAAGGGATTACCGCAAGAGAAATATTTGTACTGTAAAGCTCCGCAAATTCGGCAACGGACTTTATATTTCTTCTGACGCGCTGCATATCCACAGAGGTTAATTTTTCAAAAAGGTAGTGGTCTTTTCCGTAGATTATACCGTTATTTTCGAGTTTACCGAGAACGGATTCTCCGACAGATTTTGCGTTTATCCAAAAGTTTCTGCCGACGAATTGGTCGTTGACGTATTCCTCGTAATCCATAGCAAAATCGCCGTTTACGAGGGAGCTCCAAGAAAAAGCGGGTAACTTAGCAAGGTTACGGTTTTCAGAGGCGGAAAACTCCGAAGCGGGTTTTAAAACGTCGATTATCGAGATACCTAATAGTAAAACGGCAAACAGCACAACAAGGAAGTATTTTTTAAACGCGGTCATAATTTCAGCCTTTCAAAAAATTATTTAGCATCGAGCCAATTTTTTCCTACGCCTATGTCGGCGATGAGGGGAACCGAAAGGGAAGCGGCATTTTCCATTTCTTCTTTGAGGATACGGGAGGCAGCTTCGACTTCATCAAGAGGAGCCTCTATAATCAGTTCGTCGTGTACCTGCAAAATGAGTCTTGCGTGGAGTTTTTCACTTCGCAGTCTGTTGAATACCCGTATCATCGCGAGTTTTATTATATCCGCAGCACCGCCCTGAATCGGAGCGTTCATAGCCGCTCTCTCGCCGAAAGCGCGGGTATTGTGATTGGAAGCAAGGAGCTCGGGGAGATAGCGTCTGCGACCGAAGAGGGTAGCAACATAACCTGTTTCTTTTGCGTTTTGGACTACCTTTTCCATATAGTTTTTGACACCGGAATAGTAGCCAAGATAATTTTTGATATATCTGTCCGCCTCAGCGACCGAAACGGAGATATCGTTTGAGAGGGAGAAGGCGCCGATACCGTAAACTATACCGAAATTGACCGCCTTAGCACGACTTCTCATCTGAGGAGTAACGAAATCTTCGGGGACTCCGAAAACTTGAGCTGCAGTACGGGTGTGGATATCCGCTCCGGAGAGGAAGGAATCTATCATAGCCTCGTCGTCAGCGACATGAGCAAGGAGTCTGAGTTCTATCTGTGAGTAGTCGGCATCAATGAGTATCATATTTTCCGATGGAATAAAGAAATTTCTCAGCTTACTGCCTTCGTCGGTGCGAATGGGGATATTTTGCATATTGGGTTCCACCGAGCTGATTCTTCCGGTACGTGTTTCGGTCTGGATAAATGTGGTGTGTATCTTACCGTCGGAGCAAAGGTCGATAAACCCGTCAACGTAGGTAGAGCGTAGCTTTGCCAGACGTCTGTAATGCAAGATTAGATCTATAATAGGGTGCTTTGAGCGCAAGGATTCGAGTACGTCGGCGTTTGTGGAGTAGCCGTTTTTGGTTTTCTTTTTAGCAGGGAGTCCGAGTGTACCGAAAAGCACATCCGCCAGCTGCTTTGGGGAATTAATGTTAAATTCGCAGCCTGCAAAAAGGTAAATAGCCTTTTGCAGATCGTCTATCTCAGCGGAAAGCTCCTCGCCGTAATTTTTGAGTCCTTCGACGTCAACGCAAAAACCGATAAGCTCCATAGAAGCGAGGGTTTGGGCAAGAGGAAGCTCAATGTTAAGCAGCAAGTCTTCCATATTATTTTCTTTGATTTTACCTGATAGAATATCGCAGAGTTTTTTAAACACCGAAGCGTCTGCAGCAAAGGAGTCCTCTGAGTTTGAGTAAGCGAGCCCGTAGGAAGCGGTAAGCTCTGAAATTTTATATGAGGATGATGAAGGACTGAGCAGATAGCCTGCGAGAGAAAGGTCAAAAACGACATTTTTAACGGGAATATCATTTTTCATCGCAAATCTGTGCAGGAGCTTTATATTATCCGTCCTTTTGGGAATATCTGAAGAAAGGAGAGAGGATAAAAGGTCTGAGAAGTTCGAAATTTCAGAGGAAACAATAAAAATTTTATCTTTAAAAATGAGTGCGGCACGGGAGATATTATCACCGTCGAAGTCAAAGAGAAGGTCGGGAACCGAATCTTTGATAATAGAGCATATCTCGTCAGCGGGAGCATCAAAAATTACCTCAGCAAAGCTCTCATCGGGGGAGTTTTGCTGAATTTCGGCAGTAATATCCGCATTAAGTCCGAGGCGTTCTATCAATTTAAACATATCGAGTTTAGCTAAAACAGAAGTAGCCTTGTGGGAATCGGGAGCAGAGGGAATGTAATCGGTGAGATTATCGGATACGGGAGCATCTGAAACTATCTCAGCGAGCGTTCTGCTCATAAAAGCGGAGTCTTTACCTGCAATAAGCTTTGCCCTGAGGGACTCCTTTATATCAAGGGTGTCGATGGAGTTATAAATATTTTCGACCGAGCCGAACTGAGAGATAAGAGCAGTAGCGCCCTTTTCTCCGATACCCGCAACACCGGGAATGTTGTCGGAACTATCCCCCATAAGAGCCTTGACTTCAATAAGGCTGCGCGGGGAAACGCCGTATTTTCGGATTACGGCGTCTACATCGAAAAGCTCCGAGTGAGGAGTACCGTTTTGGGTATAAGCAAGACGGACGTAGACGTTTTCATCCACAAGCTGCATACTATCTCTGTCGCCGGTAGCAATAACACATTCATAGCGGTTATTTTTACACACTTGTGCAAGGGATCCCAAAATATCATCCGCCTCAAAGCCCTCACATTCAACGATCTTGTAGCCGAGAGCTGAGATGATATCCTTTACTATCGGCAGCTGAATTGCGAGCTCCTGAGGCATACCCTTTCTCTGAGCCTTATATTCCGAATACATCTTATGTCTGAAGGTGGGAGCCTTAAGATCGAAAGCAAAAGCAACCGCATCGGGAGAGGTCTCATCGAGCAGTTTAAGGAAAATATTAAAGAAACCGAAGATGGCGTTGGTGGGAGTACCGTCCCTTGAAGTGAGGGGTTTTACGCCGTAGAATGCGCGGTTAATGATACTGTTTGAATCAATAGCAAGAAGTTTCATAAGCAGCTCCTTAAGAATAGCAAACGATAAAATATATTATAACACAGAATGAATATATTTACAACAGTTCGGGGTAATTCTGAAGAGAAATCTCTTTGTGAAGGTGCAGAGAATAGATGATAGTTTCGGCTACGGGCAGCTCAAATATTTTAGCTAAGATATCGGAGTATATCCGCAGCTGCGTGGAGTAACGCTTAACGAGCTCTTCCTCGGAGGAAACCTTGTCTGTTTTATAGTCTGCGATAACGAGAGTGCCGTTTTCGATAAAGACGCAGTCGGCAATACCCTGCAAAGAAATTGATTCACCGCAAGGGTATCCTAAATATTCCGATGGAGCGTTATAAATAAATTTATATTCGCGGTAGAGCTTTTCGGCGTTTTGCATACGCTTAAAAAGGTCTGATTTTAGGAATATCCGAACAGCCTCGATATCCACCGTATCAGCCTCTTTATCCGAGAAAAATCGGAGCTTTTTCAGTCTTTCGAGCTCACCTGTTAAACCGGAAGCGACGTTGTTTATATCCATCATCTGAAGGAAAAGATGGTTGATGGAGCCGACCTGAGCGGGCGAGAAT
>CAJGEB010000056.1 GCA_904502045.1 uncultured Oscillospiraceae bacterium | reverse complement strand
ATCGAAATCGCTTCGTGAATTGTACGACAGCGATGCACAGATCAAACGACTCATTGACCTTGCCAAAAAGCTTGAGGGTATGCCCCGCCACGCTTCTACACACGCCGCTGCGGTGGTTATTTCACGCGAACCGGTGGATTCCTACGTTCCCGTGCAGAAAAACGGCGATTCAATAGTTACCCAGTTCCCGATGACCACCATCGAGGAGCTCGGTCTGCTTAAAATGGATTTCCTCGGCCTTCGCAACCTCACGGTAATCAGCGATGCCGAAAAAATGATCCGAAAAATTACTCCCGATTTCTCTATTGATAATATTCCCGAAAACGATAAGCGCGTCTTTGATATGCTGTCGCAAGGGTTAACTCAAGGTGTGTTCCAGTTCGAATCCACCGGTATGCGCAACGTCCTTTCGGGACTCAAGCCCGAATCCATTGAGGACCTCATCGCAGTAATCTCACTTTACCGTCCCGGCCCGATGGATTCCATCGACACCTATATCCAAAACAGACATAATCCCGATAAAATCTCTTATAAGCACCCGCTCCTCAAAAATATTCTCAACGTTACCTACGGCTGCATCGTTTATCAGGAGCAGGTTATGCAGATATGCCGCGAGCTCGCCGGATTTTCCTACGGAAGAGCCGACCTCGTTCGTCGTGCTATGGCTAAGAAAAAGGCGGATATTATGGAAAAGGAGCGCTCCAGCTTCATCTACGGTGCGAAAAATCCCGATGGCTCGGTTGCTTGTGTCGGAGCCGTTGCTAACGGAGTAAGCGAAAAAATCGCTAACGAAATTTTCGACGAGATGAGCTCCTTTGCTTCCTACGCTTTTAACAAGGCTCACGCTGCCGCCTACGCTATGCTCGCTTACCGCACCGCATATCTCAAGGCTTATTACCCGCTGGAATATATGTCGGCACTCCTCACCAGTGTGCTCGACAACTCCTCTAAAGTCGCTGAATATATTGCCGAATGCCAAAAACTCGGTATTGCAGTTTTGCCCCCTACCGTAAACGACAGCTTTGCCGGATTTACCGCAGAGGGAAATTCCATTCGCTTCGGCTTGCTCGCAGTTAAAAATTTGGGTAGAAATTTTCTGGAATCACTCATAGCTGAGCGCTCCGCGTCCCCCTTCTCCTCTTTTCAGGATTTCTGCGAGAGAATGTCGGGTAAGGACCTCAACAAGCGCACCCTTGAGTCCCTCATCAAAAGCGGCGCCCTCGATTCCTTCGGACTCAACCGCAAAACTATGCTGCTCGGTTATGAGGAGCTCCTCAGCGGAATCGAAACCGAAAGAAAAAATAACATTTCGGGACAGCTTAATCTGTTTGGGGATTTTTCAGAGTCCGAGGTCTCCTCTTTTAAGTTTAAGACCTTTGAGGAGTTCCCTTTAAACGAGCTGCTTACTATGGAAAAGGATACCACCGGACTCTACCTCTCAGGACACCCCCTCGACGAGTACTCTTCTTTAGCAGAAGAGATCAGCGCTGTCAATATCCGCGACATTCTCGGCGATGAAGAAAATCCCGCATCTCAAAATGACGGAAAATATGTAAATCTCCTCGCGGTAATACTCTCAAAATCCGTGAAAACAGTAAAATCCGGAGATGTGATGGCTTTCATTAACATTGAAGATAAGTCCGGTTCCATCGAAGCAATTCTCTTTCCAAAGGTTTACCTTGACTCCTCAAGACTTTTGGAGGTCGGACAAACAGTAGCAATTTCAGGAAGAATATCTTCCCGTGACGATGAGGCTCCGAAGCTCGTCTGTGAGCGTATCGCTTCACCCGAAAATGCGCACTCCTTGTTGCGAGCTCCATCTCGGAGAACTCCTGCTTTCTCTGCGACTTCTCCCGCTTCGGCTGCTTCTACGCCCCAGACGGCTCCCGCTCAGGAGAAAAAAGCTTCCCGCCCCGGACTTTATCTGAAACTCCCCTCGATGTCTTCGCAGGAGTTCCGCCGCATCCAAAGTCTTTTATCCGTTCTTTCGGGAAATACCCCTGTATATATGGTATTTGAAGATACCGGTAAAAAGCTCCTGGCTCCGCAAACTCTTTTCGCCGACCTATCCCCCACTCTCATTGCGGAACTAAAACGCCAATTAGGCGCCAAAAATGTCGTTGTTGTAACATAAATCTATAAAATGAAACATTTTACGCATTGTGCCATTCGTTTTAATATCTTATAATTATCTTTGGAATTATTAGGATTTCATTTTTGGAGGAATTTTCATGAGCACCAATATAAAAACTATCGGCGTACTCACCAGCGGCGGCGATGCTCCGGGTATGAATGCTGCCGTCCGTGCCGTAGTAAGAACTGCTTTAAATAAAAATATGAGAGTTTTCGGAATAAGGCAAGGCTACAACGGTCTTATTAACTGCGATATGATCGAAATGAATATGAATAGTGTTTCAGATATTCTCCAGCACGGCGGTACCTTCCTGCGTACCGCTCGCTGCCTCGAATTCAAAGAGGAAGCCGGTCTTCAGAAAGCTATTGAGGTTTGTAAAAAAGTCGGTATCGACGGACTCGTTGTTGTCGGCGGAGATGGTTCCTTCAGAGGTGCTCGCGATCTCTCTATCCGCGGTATTCCTTGTGTCGGAGTCCCCGGCACCATTGATAACGATATTTCATCAAGCCATTACACCGTCGGTTTCGATACCGCTCTCAATACCGTTTCCGATATGGTAGATAAGCTTCGCGATACCTCTCAATCCCACAATCGCTGCTCGGTAGTTGAGGTCATGGGCCGCAAAGCAGGAGATATCGCTCTTCATGCGGGTATCGCTTGCGGTGCCACTGTTATTTTGGTTCCCGAAAAACCTTTCGACATCGACAAAGACGTTGTTGCTAAAATTAACCTCGCTCTCAAAACCGGTAAGAAGCACTTCATTGTTATGGTCGCTGAGGGAATCAACTACGATTCCGTTCAGCTCGCTGAGGATATTGAAGCCAAAACAGGTGTCGAATCCCGTACTACTATCCTCGGACATGTTCAGCGCGGCGGTTCCCCCACGGTCCGCGACAGAGTAAACGCCAGCCGTATGGGTTACCGTGCTGTCGAGCTCCTTGACAAAGGTATCGGTAACAGAGTCGTTGTTATGCGCGATGACAAAGTCGTCGATTTCGATATCCTCGAAGCCCTCAATATGAAAAAAGAGTTCGATGATGAACTCCTCGCCATTGCCAATACCATTTCTTTATAATTTTTCATAATATCAAAGTACCTCCTCCAAAAGCGGAAGAGGTATTTTTTTATTTCAGCTTGTTAAGCTCTTCTTCAAGTTTTATGATAACCGTACTCATCTTTACATCCAGCGCCAAGCATATTTTATAAAAAGTTTCTAAGGTAGGCTTTCGCTCTCCTCGCTCAATTGCACTCAGGTGACTGCGCCCGATGTCCGCAAATCCGCTCAACACCTCTTGAGATATTCCTTTTTGTTTTCTGAATTCAGCAATCACTTTACCTACCGTTTGTGAGTCAAGTATCGGAATATACATATTATCACCTCTATGTATATTCTATGTAGAATTTTGTCTTTTATTGAACACATATGTTGACAATTGCACACTTATGTGTTAGAATAATTTTATAGTTTTTAGGAGGGAATAATTATGGAAAATCAAACTGTAAATCAAGAAATTACCAAAACAAAATTTTGCAAATATTGCGGCGAAAAAATATCAGACGAGGCAATAATTTGCACACACTGCGGAAGACAAGTAGAGCAACTTAAAACTGAATCCGCTTCTCCTAACATTGTTATTAATAATTCAAACACAAACTCCAACGTTAATACTAACACCAATACAATAAACGGTCATATGGTAGGAAAAGCAAAAAACAAATGGGTTGCGGTACTCTTGTGCGCTTTCTTAGGCTATTTTGGTGCTCATAAATTTTATGAGGGTAAAATGGGTATGGGAATTTTGTATTTATTTACCGGTGGTTTATTTGGCATAGGTGCTATAATAGATTTTATAAAACTATTGTTTAAACCTAATCCTTATTATGTATTCTAAAAATTACGACCTGATTACTTAAATGTAATCAGGTCTTTTTTATTTCCCATTATTTTACTGCCTCGCGGTAAAGTTCGGATTTTTTGTATCTCCCGCCGCACAGTACGCTTACCTCTTTTGCCGCTTGTGAAGCTCCGATTCCGCCGTCCATACGCTCCTGCACAAGCTCCACCGCTCTTTCAAAGGATATCTCTTCGCCTGCATCTTCCTCTTCTGCGGCTCCCTCAACCACAAAGACGTACTCTCCGCGCGGCGCCTCTTCGCCGTACAGCTCCCGCAACTCCGACAAGGTCGTGCGTATCACCTCTTCGTGTATTTTGGTAAGCTCCCGCGCCACGCTCACCCGTCTGTTCCCCAGTATCTCTTCCATATCACTAAGCATACTCGACAGCTTGTGCGGCGGCATATAAAATATCATCGTTCGCTTTTCCCGTTTGAGCTCCTCAAGTCGAGCTCTTCTCGGTTTTTCGTCGGAATTTAAAAATCCCTCAAAGCAAAATCTCGCCGTCGGAAGTGCTGATATCGCAAGCGCTGCTATTGCCGCGCACGCTCCCGGCACAACACTTACCTCTATTCCCTTTTCTGCGCACGCTTTCACAAGCTCCTCGCCCGGATCGGATATGCAAGGCATTCCCGCATCGGTAATTATTGCACAGCTCTCGCCTGCAAGTATTCTCTCGGTTATCTGCTTACTGCGCTCCCTGATATTATGCTCGTGACAGCTCACCATCGGCTTCTTTATCTCAAATCTGTTCAGTATCTTTACGCTTACTCTCGTATCCTCTGCCGCTATAAAGTCCACCTCGGACAAAACCTCAATCCCCCTCGGACTCATATCCCCCATATTCCCTATCGGTGTTCCGACTACATATAACTTACCGCTCATTTCTTCCCCTCTCCTCAGCATATCCCGCATATATCCTCTTCATTTCTTCTCCGTATTCACCATTACCGTCCTTGCCGGTTATCAAATCAGGCTCCACATTCAGTTGCTTCCCTCCGCCGAGCCTTCCTTCCACCAAAAACAGCCACGGTGCCTTTCCGTACCCTTGACTCGCAAACCTCAAGCGTTTCGGCTCTATCCCCGCTTTCCTCATAGCTTCAAACGCATCCGCAAGTCGCTCAGGCTTCTGACACATCGCAAACCTACCGCCGTATCTCAACAGCTTCGCCGCTGCCGCACACACGTCCTCCATAGTACATTCAGTTTCGTGCCGCGCTGTGCTCCGATTACTGCTGCTGTTTAATGTTCCGCTTTTCACCGCAAAATACGGCGGATTACAGCTCACCGCGTCCATCATTCCAAGCGGTATCTTACCCTTCAGTTCCCGCATATCCGCTTCAATCGGTATGATTTTCCCCACCATACCGCTCGCTTCTACTGCTTTCCTCATCTGCTCCACCGCTTGATGCTCTATCTCAACTGCATACGTCTGTGCAAGTTCTGTATATCTATTCCACAAAAACGGGATTATTCCGCATCCGCTTCCCAAGTCGCAAACACGTTCCCCGTTTTTTACTCCAACAAAGTGTGCCAGCAAAAGCGCATCGGTACCAAATGTGTGCTCCTTGGATACAAACACCTTAACTCCGCCGCCTATTTCCTCCGCTCTATACTCCACTTCTATCTTCCTTCTTATTTTTATATACAACAAAAGGCGGCTTACAGTCATTGAGCCCTCGCCCTCTAACCTATATCCGCCTCTGCCGTTACTTTTTTCACCTAAAAGCTTATTCCTCGTTGGGTGCTCCTACAGGACATACTCCTGCGCATGCTCCGCAGCTTATGCAGGTGTCGGCATCTATAACATATTTTCCGTCTCCGGCAGTTATTGCTCCGACAGGGCATTCAGCTTCGCAAGCTCCGCACTCGATGCACTCATTGTTAATTACATACGGCATTTTCTTTACACCTCCGCTTACTTGTTATATTATATTGTACCACACATATCACAAATATCAAGAGTTTTTTTATTATTCTAAACCTTTTAACGCTTCTATATCCGCTTTGTCCACACTTATCTGTGCGTCGCGTATCAGTTTTACTTCCTCTTTCCTGAAATTCTTCGCCGCGCCTTCTCTGTTTTTATCCAGCCTTACTGCCAGTATTCCCGTCAAAAGATTTACGCTCTCAACTACTCCTCTGCCGTCCTCGGTTTCAACGTAAGCTCCGACTTTGGGAGTCCTCCTCAGCAGGTCCTCGTACGCTTCCTGCTCGTATTTAAGACAACACATAAGTCTTCCGCAGGTACCCGATATCTTCGCAGGATTCAATGAAAGTCCCTGCTCCTTAGCCATCTTTATTGATACCGGTTGAAAATCTCCCAAAAACGACGAACAGCACTGTTCTCTTCCGCAGATTCCAAGTCCGCCCATCATCTTCGCTTCGTCGCGGACTCCTATCTGCCGAAGCTCTATACGGGTTCTGAACACCGATGCAAGATCCTTGACAAGCTCTCTGAAATCTATTCTGCCGTCAGCGGTAAAGTAAAACAGTATCTTGCTGTTATCAAAAGTGTACTCCACCTCGACAAGCTTCATCTCCAGCTTGTGATCCAGTATCTTCTTCTCGCATATCTCAAACGCTTTCTGCTCTTTTATGCGGTTCTCCTTT
>CAJGEB010000055.1 GCA_904502045.1 uncultured Oscillospiraceae bacterium | reverse complement strand
TGCAAACGATATCACATTTGCAATTGTTACTAATGCAAATACTTTGAATCCGTTTTTGATTTTTGCAAAAATCACAAGACTTATGGCTTCAATTATTAATGTTCCAATAGCAACCCAAGGCAAAACGTCATAAGGTCGGCTCTCTGATATCCAAACCCACGAAGAATTGGCAAATGCGGTTAAATTGAAAAGTTGTAGTAAAAACAAACCAATAATAAATGCTGAAGTCAATTTGTATTTTTTCATAGGATTCACCTCGTTTTTTATTTTACCATATCAATGCAAGATGCCCAAATCCTTATTAAAACATTATCTGTCCCGTTATGAAGGATACCGCTTCTTTTTCGGGTATCTTTGCAATATCGGGAATACTTCCGCAAATTATCGGCGAATTCGCGTCGTGCGCTGCGGCGTTTTGCTTTACAAGTATCTCGCCGTGATTTGCATAGCAGTACACACAGCCGCACGGACAGGTATCATACGCTCCGATGTCTATACTCTGCGCGCAAAGACAATTCTCGCGCTGGTTTTTGTCCTTGGGGATTTCCATTCCCGCGCCCGCTATCCTCTGAATGAGCTCGGCATCTATGCAGCTTCCGTGAAGTACTCCCTCTTCCTCAAGGTCACCCTCGCAGCAGCTCCGCAGCTCAAAACCGTACCTTTTCGCTATCTCCGAAAAGCTCCTTGCGAGCACT
Organism: uncultured Oscillospiraceae bacterium; assembly: GCA_904502045.1. Taxonomy (GTDB): domain Bacteria; phylum Bacillota; class Clostridia; order Oscillospirales; family Ruminococcaceae; genus RGIG8367. The sequence goes on along the minus strand of CAJGEB010000055.1, from coordinate 5,984 downwards.
TTTTCCTCTTCTTTTGTGGGAGCGCGAAGTCCGAGTCTGCCGAGCGCCTCTCCGGGTACACGGTAATAATCATCCAAAAAGCTGATAACGCATCGCTCCGTCTTGCCCGCAAGAGCCTCTGCAAGCTCCTCGAAATTTTTAATGTGCCACTCCGCATCCATCTCCTCGGACATTATTATCGGGTCGTATCTCCAAACTACCCGCTCTTTTCCTATCCTCTCTGCGAGCTTCAAAAACGAGCTTATCCTTTCACTTTTTGGGGGTATTTTGCTCTCAATATCCGCTCCGTACGGGGTGAGTGTAAACTGAAAATAGTAGTTGTAATCTTTAAGCTCCCCGAGCCTTTCTATCATCGGTTCGGGGTATTTTGTCCAAAACACGATACAATCCACCACATCGGGAGAAAGAGATACCCTGCTTATCTGTCTGTGATTTACGGGGTTCCTCACCACTGCAAATCCCTCTTTTATCCTATTAAAAAACCACTCGCTGTAAGCGGCAGGAATATCCGTTCTTCTGCTCGCACTGATTATCATTTCACTCTCTCCCTTCCAAAATCCACTGCCATTACCCGCTCATTTTCTTTATCTCTATCCTAATTATACATAATCCAAAACTTTTTGTCTACAAATTTTAAAGGAAGTCTTTACCGCATCGTAAAGACTTCCTCACGTTTTCTATTCACTTATTTCAGCAAGTCCGACGTATTCCTCAAGACAAACGCCCGACTCCATTATCTTTTTCGCGTGTTCGACTCCGACATAGCGGTAATGCCACGGCTCGTAGGTTATTTTCGTCACATCCTGCTTATCTTTCGGATACCGCAGAATGAATCCGTACTCCGCACAGTGCTCATAAAGCCACTCAAACTCGGGGTACTCATCAAATACCCAGTTAAGCGAACTGTGCTTAGTATAGTACCCTGCCTGAACTATATCCGCCGCAAGACCCGTATGGTGCTCACTCGTTCCGGGCGGTGCTATCCATCTCGCAGCCTCCTCAAGCGCATCTTCCTCGCTGTATCCTTCCCTTTTTAGTTCCGCCACTTTGTTATTATACAGCACCTCGGAGCGCTCCTTAGTCCTGTACCCCGACACTATAACAAGCGAATATCCGTCCTCTTTCGCCGCCGCAAACATCTTTCTCAGCTGCTGTGCGACCTCATAATGAAACGGATACTTACCGATTTTATCCGTTATGTTGCTGTAATCATAATCGTCGGATATCGGGTTCGCTCTGTTTACTACGACAAGCTTCCAGTCATCAGTATCTATCTCGTCGGCAACCGAACTCTCCGACTCAGAGGATTCCAAAGACTCCTCTTCGGACGATTGGGCAGATGACTCCTCTTCCGATGACTCCTCTGCGGAGCTTTCGCTTTCTTCCTGTGAGCTTTCCTCGGAAACTTCACTTGATGAGCTGCTCAAGAAGCTCTCCTGAGAGCCCTCACTCTCGGAGCTTTCTGCTCCCTCAGTGCAGCCGTACGCCGAAATTATCAGCATAACTGCCGCCGCCAATACTCCCCACTTTATATTTTTCATTTTTATCAAGTCCTTTTCTAAAATCTGAAATATAAGAACGGATTATACGTTGCATCCACAAGATACGCAACAGACATTCCGAATATCACAAGGAGTATCACCGTTTCAAGCACCATACTCCTCTTTATTTTGTCGTAAAGCTTGCTTATAAGCGGTATGCTGCAAAGTATCGCCACAGCAAAGGATACCCCGTAATTTCTCAGATAATATATCCAGTCGGTTCCGCCACTGAAGGAGAAAAGCTTACCGAACAAATCCCCAAGCGCTCCCATATCGGTAGTTGAGAATATCGCCCAGCTTACCACAACTATAAATATCAAATATATGTGCGGCCATACCTTGCCCTTTTCAAGATATTTATATAACCACGCCTTTTCAATTATCAAAAATACGCAGAAGAAGAGTCCCCAAATTACAAAGTTCCAGCTCGCGCCGTGCCAAAATCCCGTAGCAGCCCATACCACAAATATATTGAGATATGTCCGCGCTTTACCATTTCTGCTGCCTCCCAGCGGAATGTAAAGATAATTCTTAAACCACGCGCCGAGTGTCATGTGCCATCTTCTCCAAAATTCAGTAGCACTCTTTGAGATGTAGGGGAAATTAAAGTTTTGCGGGAACTCAAATCCCAAAAGCTTTCCGAGTCCTATCGCCATCATCGAATATCCGCTGAAATCAAAATATATCTGCAAACTGAACGCTACTACTCCGAGCCACGCAAGCGCACTCGATACGTTTGCAAGTCCCATACTCTCAACCTGAGTCCAAAGCGCGCCGATATTATTCGCAATAAGCACCTTTTTACCGAGTCCGAAGATAAACAGCTTTATTCCCTCGCTCACCTTGTCTACGTCTATGCGGCGGGAATGCAGCTCCCTGCTTATATCCTTGTAATTTACTATCGGACCCGCTATCAGCTGCGGGAACATTACCACAAACGCTCCGAAATTTATAATATTTCTCTCGGTTTCGACCTCGCCTCTATACACGTCTATCGTGTACGCAAGCGTCTGGAAGGTATAAAAGCTTATTCCCAGCGGTAATGTCAGCGCTAACGCCTGAATCTGCGTACCGAATATTCCGTTTACATTCGATATGAAAAAGTCGGAATATTTGAAAAACAGAAGCGAGCCTATGCACCAGACCAAACAAATCCAGAGCATAAGCCGCTTTATTCCTTTTCGCTCCCGCCACCTACTCATTCCAAGCGATGCCAAATAGTTTATCGCTATCGTTGCCGCCATAAGAGGAAAGTATCTGACCTCTCCCCATGAGTAAAAAACAAGACTGAAAACTACCAGCGCAAGATTTTTAAACCGCGCCGGTACTATATAATATATTAATAATGCAATAGGTAAAAACTTAAACAAAAACAGTACGCTGCTGAATACCACCGTTTTTCTCCCAATTCAAAAAATAAAAATCCCTAAGCTATATTTTCTCCGCAAGAGCTCTCTCAAGCCAGATACTTGCTATATCTATCGCGTTGTAGAGTCCCTCTTTTTCGCTTCTGCGGACTATTCTCTGAGTAATGGGTAAAGATTCATCAGTCGAGATGAGCTGTATCGTTATCTTACCCGACATCTCAAACTCGCCTTCTTTTTTTACGCTGTTTATCTGCATCATTACCACGTATTTGTCCGACATATCCCCGTAATATATAGTATTTCCCTTTCGAACGAGCGGCTTATTTTTATATGTTAAAAATCCGTGCTCTTCAAGTACGACCTCTTTGAAATCCTCAGCCATATTCCTTTACCTCCTGATATTACATCTTATTTGCATAACAATTCATCCTATTATACCACATTCCTCTTTCAATGTAAACACAAAATAATAAAAAACGCAGAGAACAGCTTCAGTCCTCTGCGTCGCACCACTAACTATTCTTCGAAATTCTTTCCGAGCAGCTTGTTTATTCTGTGCACCGGATTGAGCAGGTCGCTTATCGACATATCGTGGTTAATATTATCTATAATGTACGCGATGTACTTCGACATATCTACCTCTACATACCATTCTCTCTGCTTGAGCTCAGGGGTACGGTATATGAGGTTAGTTGTGAATACTCTGTCTATTATTCCGTCTGCGTAAGCCTTATCAAAGCTTTCAAGTCCTTCACAGAAGAGTCCGAAAGAGGTAGCGATAAATATTCTTCCCGCTCCCTTAGCCTTGAGCTTCTCAGCTATATCCAAAGCCGAATCTCCCGAAGATATCATATCGTCAACTATTATAAGGTCCTTACCCTCAACGCTGTCGCCCAAAAACTCGTGCGCAACTATCGGGTTCCTGCCGTTAACTATTCTCGCATAATCTCTGCGCTTATAGAACATTCCGAGGTTTACCTCAAGCACCGATGAATAGTACATACATCTGTTCATTCCGCCCTCGTCGGGAGAAATTATCATCAAATGGTCCTTATCTATCTGCACGTCGGGAATATTCTTCTTCAGCGCCTTTAAAAACTGGTATGTAGGCTGGACGTTTTCAAATCCCTCAAGCGGTACCGCATTCTGAACGCGCGCATCGTGAGCATCAAAGGTAATGATATTGTCAACGCCCATATTGGCAAGCTCCTGCAGACACAAAGCGCAGTCAAGCGATTCCCTCGCCGATCTTCTGTGCTGTCTTCCCTCGTAAAGCATCGGCATAATTACCGATATTCTTCTCGCTTTACCGCCTGCCGCCGAAATAACCCTCTTCAGATCCTGATAATGATCGTCAGGACTCATCGGTACCTTCTGTCCGTACATCTTGTACTCAACACCGTGATTAAACACATCAACAATAATAAAAAGGTCATAGCCTCTTACAGATTGTGATATAAGTCCCTTAGCCTCACCGGTTCCGAATCTCGGACAGTGTGCCTCTATACGATAATCCTTATTACTATAACCATTCAGATCGTTTTCATTATAAAGACCGATATGGCGTTCTCCTCGCCACTCGACAAGATACTCATTGATCTTTGCTGCTATATCCTCGCATCCGCTCATAGCGATGATCCCAAGAGGACCTACCGGAATACTTGTAAGCTTCAATCCGTCACTCATAAAAACACTCCTCCGCAATACTGTTATTTTATTATAACTTATTCCATCATTTTTTGCAACAGCTATTCTTCATTAAACCGACATTTTTTTACCCTTTTCCCGCAACAAAATTATCCGCGCGATCCGAGAACCGCGCGGATTTCACTTTTTACTTCAAAATCGCTCTGTGATATATCTTTTTGCCCTTCTTAAGCATTACTCCCTCACGAAGCTCGTTTTCGGATACCGCTGCATTCGGAGCCGCGACCTTCTCTCCGTTTACGCTTACTCCGCCCTGCTGGATAAGTCTTCTCGCTTCGCCCTTCGAGGGAGCTATTCCGGTCTTAACAAGCAGGTCAACTACCTGAACAGCGCCGTCTGTAAGCTCATCAGCCGAGATCTCGGTGATCGGAGCATTCTCTATGTTTCCGCCTTCTCCGAAAAGCGCCTTCGCAGCAGCCAAGGATTCCTCGGCATCTTTTTCGCCGTGTACTATCTTGGTCATCTCGTATGCAAGTTTTTCTTTTGCATTATTGATTCCGAAGCTGTCTATATTATTCTCAATATCCTCTATCTCCTCGATAGGTATAAAGGTAAGCATCTTAAGACAAGGAATAACGTCCTCATCCGCAACGTTTCTCCAATACTGGAAAAACTCGTAGGGTGAGGTCTTTTCTCTGTCAAGCCAAAGCGCGCCCTTCTCCGTCTTACCCATCTTTTTGCCTTCTTTGGTAGTAAGCAGAGTGAAGGTGAGTCCGTAAACCTTTTTGCCCTCAACGCGTCTTACAAGATCAACGCCCTCGATTATGTTGGACCACTGATCGTCTCCGCCGAGCTGCATCTGGCAGCTGTACTCACGGTTCAAATGCAAAAAGTCGTAGCTCTGCATTATCATATAGTTGAACTCAAGGAAGGAAAGTCCCTTTGCAAGTCTTGTTTTTACACATTCCGCGGTAAGCATACGGTTTACCGAAAAATGTACTCCGACATCGCGCAAAAGCTCAATGTAGTTGAGATTCATCAGCCAATCTCCGTTGCGAGCTAAAATGGATTTACCCTCGCTGAAATCCACGAAACGCTCCATCTGCTGTCTGAAACGCTCCGCATTATAGTTGATCTGCTCAACGGTAAGCATCTTTCTCATATCCGTCTTACCGGTCGGATCCCCTATCATCGTGGTACCGGTACCAAGCAGAACTATCGGCAGATGTCCCGCCTTCTGCATACGCGCTATTATACTAAGCTGTAAATAATGTCCGATATGCAGACTGTCCGCAGTAGCATCAAAGCCTATATAAAAGGTTACTTTCTCATCATTTATAAGCCTTTCTACCTCTTTTTCATCGGTACACTGCGCAATAAGTCCTCTGCGCTTCAGTTCTTCAAACAGCGTCATTTTTATTTCTCCTTT
>CAJGEB010000054.1 GCA_904502045.1 uncultured Oscillospiraceae bacterium | reverse complement strand
AGCTACCGTTAACGGAACAGCAGTAAACTTGAACAGCGTGGGAGCGGGGAAGACGGGAGAAGCTGTCTTATATGAAGCTACCTATACCGTTCCTGAGAAGGATTTTTCCGCTGACGAGATTACTGCGCTCGGAACGATTGAATATACCCTTCAATACAACGGAAAAACTACTACGTATACTTCGGGCGGAGCGCTTTATGTCGTAGGAACAGACGCGGAATTTGCAGTAAAGATAAAAGATTATTATGCGAGTGTTTACGCATATAAAGGCGACGGAAAAGAAGGAGCCTTTGAGGGAGTGACCTTCAGAGGAGCAGTAGCTTCCGTTAAAGAGGTATATGAAGAATATTACCTTGTAAGCGGAGATAAGATGATACTTAAATCATCTGCGGAAGTAGTTGTGGGTGAAAGCGGGAAGAATACCGTTGGTGAAGTAAGCTTTATTCCCGGAGAAGACCACGATTCCATAATTCTTTCGGGAACAACATACCCGTTTTTTGATTTTGATTTAGAAAATAACGTGCTTTATATCAAGCTGTATAATACGGAAGGAATTGGTGAAATAAACGTATCCGAAAGCGAGATACTTAAAGAAGCTTTTGTTACAGAAGAAGGGGATATTACAGTAATAACACTGGTAGCAAAAGATTCAGAGGTTATCTGGGGATACGATATCAAGTATGACGTTGAGGGAGAAAATAAAACTGCAATATATGTAAAGCGGGCGCCGAGGATTAGTGACAAGGATCCCGCAAAACCGCTTGCGGAAGTTACGGTAGTGCTTGACTGCGGGCACGGATTTGACAGAGTGGGTGCGCTCGGAGTTGCAGGCTTTACGGGACCCGAAGAAACGTTTTTAAACTATATGACGACGCTCAGCGTAAAGCGCAGTCTTGAGCAGCTGGGAGCAACGGTAATAATTTCAAATCCCGACGGCAATACGATGGATTTTGAGGAGCGAATAGAGCCTGCACGTACTAATTTTGCCGATTTCTTTATCTCATTACATCACAATACAGTTGCGGAAAGCACAAACTCCAACAACGTACAAGGAATGAAGGTATATTATATGTCTGATCATTCAGCGGAATTTGCCGAAAATATTTCAGGTATTGTGTCACGAGAGATGGGAAGAGAGAATAAAGGCGCGGATCAAAGCGTGTATCACGTTACAAAAATGTACTGTGCCCCCGCGATACTGCTTGAGCTGGGATATATAACTAATCCTGCCGAATATGAGAAGATATGCACGGCGGAGAGTATATATCAGAGCGGATATGCGGTGGCGAAAGCTATAGTCCAAACGATAAATGGAGCTTCAATACATTAAGCATACATCTCAGGACCTTAAACATATATTATCAATGAAAGGGTGATATATGTGTATAAGGTTATGGGAGTAAAAAAGGCAATTTTAGCGGTAGTTTTATTTGCGTCGGTGCTTGGACTGATACTGTTTTCGTTGAGCAAGATACAGCCGTATTGGGCGGTTTCGGGTACAGCGAGAAAAATCCCTATTTATAATGTTGAAACACAGCGCAAAGCAGTATCTCTGGGAATAAATTGTGCGTGGGATGATTCTGATATTTATGAAATACTCAGCATACTTAAAAATGAAGATGTGAAGGCTACGTTTTTTGTGGTGGGAGATTGGTGCGAAAAATATCCCGAAGCCTTGAGCGCGATATATGAGGCGGGACATGAGATAGGAAGCCATTCAGATACTCATCCGGATATGACGAAGCTCGGCAAAGAGGAGATAATCGAGGAGCTTCGTGGCTGTGCCGAAAAAATTGAAGGAGTAACCGGAGAAAAAACGATACTTTTCAGAGCACCGTCCGGAGCCTACAACAATCTCCTTATCGACACGGCGAGCGAAATGGGGTATTATACGATACAGTGGGATGTGGACAGTCTTGACTGGAAAGGTTTGAGCGGAGCCGAAATCTACGGCAGAATAATGAGCAAGATAACAAGCGGCTCTATAACCCTGTTCCACAGCGGAGCTAAAAATACCGCAGGAATACTCGGAAAGATAATTAAAGATTTAAAAAATGAGGGTTTTGAAATTGTAAAGGTTTCTGAACTCATTTATAAAGATAATTACTATATAGACCACGCGGGAACACAGAAAAAAGCATCGGAAAATTAAAGTTTGGAGTTGATTTTTTGAGTAAAAACAAAGTGTCTGTCATAATAGCGGCAGCCGGAATTTCAACAAGGATGAATGGAATAGATAAACAGCTTGCAGAGATAGACGGAAGAGCTGTATTGGCAAGAACGCTCGAAGTATTTGAGCAGTGTGAAAATATAGATGAGATAATAGTAGTGACAAGAAAAGAGCTTTTCAGCTTTGTTGAAGCGCTCATTAAAGAAGGAAAAGCGAATAAGATATCTCGGATAATCGAAGGCGGAGCTACAAGACAAAACTCGGTGTTTAACGGAGTCAAAGCAGTAAAATCCGATGCGGATATTATAGCTATACATGACGGAGCAAGACCTTTTGTGGATAAAGAAGATATTTGCAGGTGTATAGATGATGCGGTAAGATACGGAGCAGCAGCCTTGGGAGTAAAAGCGAAAGATACTATGAAGAGGGTAGACGAAGACGGATTCATAGCAGAAACTCCCGAAAGAAAATATATGTATCACGCGCAGACACCGCAGATATTCAAAGCGGAGATATACAGAAAAGCTATGGAAAGAGCGCTGAAAGAGGAAAAAGAGTACAGTGATGACTGCGCAGTAGTTGAAGCCGACGGAGTAAAGGTTTACATAACCGAGGGAAAGTATGATAATATAAAAATAACAACTCCGGAAGATATAAGTACAGCTCAAAAAATAGCTAAAGAGAAAGGCGAAGGGAAAATGAGGATAGGACAAGGGTACGACGCGCACAGACTTGCCCAGGAGCGCGAGCTGGTTTTGGGCGGAGTTAAAATTCCGCACGATAAGGGACTGTTGGGACATTCCGATGCCGACGTACTTTGCCATGCAATATCAGATGCTGTTTTGGGAGCGGCAGCACTCGGAGATATCGGGAAGCATTTTCCTGATTCAGATGAAAAGTACCGCGGAATAAACAGTCTTATAATACTTGCGGAATCTGCAAAAAAAGTATATGAACTGGGGTATTGCATATCAAATATAGATGCTACGATAATAGCCCAAAAACCGAAGCTTGCACCGTACATTGAAGAAATGAGAAAAAATATTGCAGAAGCTTGCGGAATAAGTGCGGACTGCGTGAGTGTGAAAGCTACCACAGAGGAAAAGATGGGATTTACCGGAAAAGAAGAAGGAATTTCCTCCTGCGCGGTAGTTTTACTTGCGTAAATCGTGTAAAGATGATTAACTTGACAGTGATAATCCTCCGATAAAACGGGGGATTATTTATTTTGTCAAAGCACAGTAGGACGGCATAAAATAGTACAGTATATATGGAGGTGAGGAAATGAAAGGTAATGGTGAACGATATATACTGATGAGCTCGATAACATACGCCATAAAAGCTCAAAAACTACTCAGACAACATGGGATAAGAGCGTTTGTAATAAGAGATCATGAAATAAACAATGATTACGGTTGCGGATATGCAATTAAAATAGATGGTACAGACGATACTTTTTATGCAGCACAAAGGATACTGAGAGCGGGGAATATAAAATTCCGAGAGAAAGAGGATGGCTTTGAATGATATACTTTGATAACGCCGCAACGAGCTACCCAAAGCCTCTTGTTGTATATAAAGCGCATATAAACTCGCTTAGGGAGTATGGAGCAAATCCGGGAAGAGGCGGGTATGATATGTCGTTAAAAACAGCGGAGAAGGTGTATGAAACGCGGGAGAGAGCGGCTCAGTTTTTCGGAGCTCCTTCTGCGGAAAATGTGGTATTTACTCAAAACTGTACCCACGCAATAAACTATGTGTTGAAAGGACTTTTAAAAAAAGGAGATCATGTGGTCATATCCGATATGGAACACAATGCAGTAACTCGTCCGCTTTACTATATGCAAAAAAATGACGGGATCCAATATACAGTAGCAAAAAATGAGAGTATGGGCGGAGAGGATTTTGCGCGAAAATATATAGAAAGCTTTAAAAGGGAGATAAGAAGCAATACAAAACTGTTTGTAGCTTCACACGCATCAAATGTTTTCGGATTAAAGGCGCCGATAGAAGAATTGGGAAAGCTTGCAAAAGAAAATGGGATATTGCTTCTTGTTGATGCAGCGCAGACGGCAGGAGTAGAAAATATAAATATGCAAAAGCAGAATATAGATTTTCTGTGTGTTCCGGGACACAAGGGACTTTACGGTCCGTCGGGAACCGGAATGCTGATTACTTCCAAAGGGAATTTGCTTACAAGTATCATTCAAGGCGGAACCGGAAGCGGCTCGCTTATATACGAGCAGCCTGATTTTATGCCGGATAAATTTGAAAGCGGAACGATAAATGTTTCCGGCAGCGTAGCTCTCGGCGAAGGAATAAAATATGTGAGTCTTAACAGGGATAAAATAAAAGAAAAGGAATTCGGGGTAATAAGATACATTTATAAAAAATTATCAAAAATGCCGAATGTAATACTTTATACCGAAGCACCCTTTGAAAGCGGATATGTTCCGATAATATCCTTTAATATAAAGGGAAGGAGCGGAGAAAATACGGCTTTACTTTTGGGAAAAGAGGGAGTTGCGGTAAGAGGAGGATATCATTGTTCTGCGCTCGCACACCGAAAATTCGGTACAGATAAAAACGGAACCTGCAGAATAAGTCCCGGAGCATTCAACAATCTCGAGGAAGCAGAAAAATTTATGTGGAAATTGAAAAAAATTTTTTAAAAGTTTGATAATAAGCATTGGAAAAAGGATAAGAGTATGTTATTATTAGAATAGAAAAGTAGTAGGTAAAGAAATTTGAGGGATGGTTTATAATGTTCGGCCAAATAATACCAACGGAATGGTTGCAAAAAGTATCTGAATTCGGCAGACAAATATGGGGTGCAATAACGGATATCGGAGTTAGGGATATTATCGATATCCTTATTGTTGCATACCTGATTTATAAAGTCATTTTACTGGTTGTACGCGAAACACGAGCGGAACAACTGGTAAAAGGACTTATACTGTTGCTTGTTGTATATGTCGTGGCTTTGGCATTAAAGCTTAAAACACTGACATATATAATGAATAATGTTTTGAGTATCGGAGTTTTGGCATTGATAATAGTATTCCAGCCGGAGCTCAGAAGGATACTTGAAAGAATGGGAAGGTCGAAGATATCCAACTTGAACGTGTTCGGAGCAGCAGCTCAGGACGAACAAGAAATGATTCAGCAGCTCAGACAGGCGATAGACGGAATTTGCGAAAGCGTGGCAACGATGGCTATGCAAAAGACGGGAGCGCTGATATGTATCGAAAGGCAGACGAAGCTTGGAGATATAATCCACACCGGAACCACCTTGAATGCCGAACTAACACCGGAACTTATAGGAAGCATATTTTTCCCGAACTCACCGCTTCATGACGGAGCAGTAGTAGTAAGAGAAGGAAAGATATACGCGGCGGGATGTTTTTTACCTCTTTCCGAGTCGAACGAGATAAATAAGCAGCTTGGAACAAGACATCGTTCGGCGCTTGGAATGAGTGAGAATTCCGATGCAATAATTGTTGTTGTATCTGAGGAAACCGGAATCATTTCGGTAGCCAAAAACGGAAAATTATCACGCAACTTTGATGTAGTAAGCTTAAAAAACGAGCTGATATCGACACTTATTCCTGATAAAGCGGCAACATCGGGAGAGAAAAAATACGTATTTCGGAAGGTAAGAAAAAATGAAGAAAGCAAAAAGAAATAGCAGTATTTTTGATAATACAAAGGTAGTGTTCGTAATTTCGCTGTTTATAGCGATAATTGCGTGGTTTTTGATGATATTTTTTGTAAATCCTGAAAAAACCAAAACGATATCGGATGTGTCTATAAAGCTGAACACCAATTATACTACGGTAGAGAAACTGGAGCTTCAGGCGATTGAAGGGCTGGAGCAGAAGGTGGATGTGCGGATATACGGAAACAGAAGTGTGGTAGATACGGTAACATCGAGTGATTTTACCGTGTACGCCTCTTTGGGAGAGGTTACGGGACCCGGAGAATACGAGCTGAATTTAATTGGAGAGAAGAATAGTAACAAAAATTTTGATATACAGGTAATAACTCCGGAAACTGTTAAGATTAAGTTTGACCGACTTGCAAGTAAAACATTTACGGTCGAGGTGGATATCGAGGGGCTTTCTGTTGAAAGTGGATTTGTCGCAGAGGATTATACAGTATCTCCGCTTGAAGTAATGCTGACAGGACCTGCCGAGAAGATAGAAGCAATATCGAAATGCGTAGTTGAGCTCTCCATGTCATCGCCCATAAGCTCTACTGCATCTTTTAAAAATCAAAAGATCAAACTTCTGGACGCAAACGGAGAGGAGATCGATCCTGAACATATTACCTTTGATAAATCCACCGCAAACGTTACTATACCGGTTCTGAAAACGAAACGGCTTCCTATTGAAGTCAGCTTTATAAACGTGCCCTCGTATTTTTCGCAGGGGATTTTTGAGTATTATTTATCTAATGACGAAATACTCATAGCAGGACCCGCTGCAATAGTAGATAATTACAGCAGCATACAGGTTGGATATGTTGACCTGAAAAATCTTACTCCGTCAAGCGCATATTCGTTTGATATAAACCTTCCCACCGGATTTGTAAATATAGAAAATATTGAAGAAGT